>JAGGTT010000038.1 GCA_021163565.1 Candidatus Tharpella sp. | reverse complement strand
TCATATTTTAAGATAATTTCAACTTGAAGATAAGAAGATTTCATTATGCAGGAAATCCGATTTCACGGCCGCGGCGGCCAGGGGGCGGTGATTGCCTCAAAGATTCTCGCGAAGGCACTCTTTTTTGAAGATCGTTACGCCCAGGCATTTCCCACATTCGGGGCTGAACGCCGCGGCGCTCCGGTAGCCGCTTTTGTCCGGGCTGATGATAGTTTTATTAACGTCCGCAGCCGGGTTATAACCCCTGATTTTGTTGTTGTTATGGCGGCCCGGCTAATTGAATCGGTACCGGTTACCGATGGGCTTAAAAGTGACGGCATTATTCTGATCAACAGCGATCTGCCGGCAACCGAATTTAATTTTACTGGAGAAGGTCAACCCCAGACCGAACCACCATTTCAAGTGATAACCATCAACCTGAACCGAATCGCACTGGAGTTCGGCCTCGGCACGGAAATGATGCCTTTAATCAACGCCCCGGTTCTTGGAGCCCTAGCTAAAGTCAGCGGTTTGGTTAAACCTGAGAGCCTGGTTCGCGCCCTGCCTGACTTTATTCCCACCCGCCTTGCAGATAACGAAAAAGCTCTCTATGCGGCTTATGAAAAAGCAGGCAATTAGACGATGATTAAATTAAAACATATAGAAGCCATCCGGAACGGTGATTTTACCGGCCTGCCGATCTCAAGCACCTCGACCGCAGTCAATATGACCGGCAGCTGGAAATTTTTCCGGCCCACTCTGAAACCCAAAAAATCTCCTTGCTTTGAAGCCTGCCCTCTACATATTTTAATTGCTGAATACATGCAGGAGTTTGCCGCCGGCAATCATCTTGCCGCTCTTGAAATTATCCGCCGGAACAACCCGATGCCGGCGGTTACCGGCCGGGTCTGCCCCCATTTCTGCCAGAGTGCGTGCAACCGCACAGATTTTGATGAAGCGGTTCTGATTGGTGACATCGAACGGGCCTTAGGCGATCTCGGCCTGACCCAACCCTACTCAGTAGAGAATCAAGTGTGTCATGAAAAAGCCGCAATTATCGGTTCCGGCCCGGCCGGACTCGCGGCTGCGGTTTTTCTCGCCCGAGCCGGGGTTAAAGTCACAATTTTTGAGCAGTCCGAAGCCCCCGGCGGCCTTCTCCGCTACGGGATTCCGGCCTACCGGCTGCCACGCCAGATTCTGGAGAAAGAGATTAAAAATATTGTCGAAAGCTATAGTATTGATCTGCGCTGCAACCACAAAATTGAATCCGCTAGTTTAGATAATTTAAGAAAAGAGTACGATGCCGTAATTGCGGCACCGGGACTTACTCAATCAAGCATACCGGAAACCTGGCCGGAAACGCCAACGGTTAAAGGAGCTTTAGAGCTTTTAGCAGCAATCAGCCGGGATGAGCCGATCCCGGGAGAGGATTTTGTGATTATCGGCGGCGGTAACGCGGCCTTAGATACTGCCCGGTCACTCAAACGGTTGGGAAAAACCGTACATCTCATCTATCGCCGAACCATAGATGAGATGCCAGCCTACCCTGATGAGATCATAGAGGCACAATCAGAGGGTCTGCTGCTCCGGGAAGAGACCGTTATTGAAGAGATTATTGATAATGGCAGAGGTCTTTCTCTTAATCTCCACCGGAGCCGGAAAAATGGCAACCGCATCGAAGCCGGAGATTTTATTGAAACTATAACCACAGACTTCCTGATTGCGGCTACCGGCCAGGAAAGCAGTAGTGATTTCCAAAATTGCGCCCCTGAATTATTAAGAGCTGGAGATTTTGCCCATGGTGCCGCCTCGGTTGCTGAAGCTTTAGCCTCGGGCCGAAAAGCTGCGGCAACCGCTCTGCGAAAATTTGGCCGGTTACCGGAGGATAGCACCACTGATCAAGAGACCCAAAACCTGCCTCCTATCACTTTCGCTGCACTCCATCTTAACTACTACTCGAAAAAACCGGCTCTAAAAATACCGCAGCTTGACGAAAAAACCCGGTCCGATAATTTTTCTGAGATTCACTTAGGTTTAAGCCTTGAACAACTTGAGGTTGAGGCTGAACGCTGTTTTCACTGCGGTAGCTGCACCACCTGCGGCATCTGCTGGTTCTTCTGTCCCGATGTCGCGATTGCGATTAACCGGGAGAGCGACAATGCAGAATCACAAATACTTTTTGATTACGACCATTGCAAGGGCTGCGGCCAGTGTGCCGAAGTCTGCCCGCGCGGCGTAATCGAGATGGAGGAGGATCTTTAAGATGGAAAAACCGGCAATCCTTCTCGGCAGCGAGGCCGTCGCCCATGGCGTCAAACTCTGTCGCCCGCAAGTGATCTCGGCCTACCCGATCACCCCCCAGACCCATATCATCGAAACTCTCTCCGAAATGGTTGACAGCGGTGAACTTGAGAGCCAGTATATCAAGGTCGAATCGGAGATGTCAGCGATCGCCGCCGTTTTGGGATCGGTTTCGGCCGGCAGCCGCTCATTTACGGCCAGCAGCTCCCAGGGACTGGCGATGATGCATGAAATTCTCCACTGGTTCGCCGGCGCCCGGCTGCCGCTGGTTTTAGTCAATGCCAACCGGGCCTTAGGCGCCCCCTGGAATATCTGGAGTGATCAAAGTGACAGTTTTTCGCAACGTGATACCGGCTGGCTCCAGGTATATTGTGAAACCTCACAGGAGGCCCTCGATACCATCATTATGGCCTACAAGGCGAGTGAACAGCTGATGCTGCCGATCATGGTCATGATCGATGGTTTTATTCTCTCGCACACCATGGAACGGCTTATGATTCCAACGCCGAAGATGGTTGATGATTTTCTGCCGCCTTATAAAGCCCCCTACCAGCTTGATCCTGAAAACCCCCTGACATTCGGAGCCGGGGCCCATCCCGATCTCTTTTATGAGCTGAAAAAAGCTTATTCCGAAACCATGACTGAAGCTCTGACTCTGATCGATCAATGTCAAGCTGAATTTGCCCAAAAATTCAACCGCCATTATGATCTTGTAATGCGTTGTCAGGAGGGTAATAACGATAGTGATACTGCGGTTATCTGCTGCGGCGCCATGACCGGTACCGCCCGGGTTGCAATTGAGCGGCTGAATGAAAACGGCACTCCTGTCGACCTGTTCAAGCTCCGCCTGCTGCGACCCTTTCCAAAAAATGCGCTGGTTGCGGCCTTAAAAAACAAAAAAAGGATTATCGTCTTGAACCGGGCCTGCTCCTACGGGGTCGGCGGCACGCTGAGCCAGGAGATTCGCACGGCCCTGTACGATCTGCCTGATCACCCCATTGTCAACGATGTCATGATCAGTTTAGGCGGCAAAGAGGTCTTTCCCGAAACCATTATCAAAGTTGTCAATGACCGGGAGCAGTTATCGGCAACCGAACCTAACTGGCTTTAGTACCTTACAGGTTATTTGCGGGCGACGCCCGCATTAACACAAGTTTAGCAGTGAGACCATAATGACAAATAACAATAGATCAACGACAGGAAAAAATCATTTTACTGACGACACCAACTGGCAGATAACCAACGCCGAACTTATGGAGAGCGGCCACATGGCCTGCCCCGGCTGCGGCGCCTCTTTAAGTATGCGTCATGTCTTGAAGGTTTTAGGACCGGAGACGATTGTCGTTATGCCGGCTTGCTGCTGGGCGATTATTGCCGGCGGCCAGCCGACCACTGCCCTCTCGGTCCCGTTGCTACATACTCCGTTCGCGGTCGCTGCGGCCGCGGCCAGCGGCGTCAGACAGGCCCTGACGGCCCAGAAAAAAGAGCATATTCAGATATTAACCTGGGCCGGTGACGGCGGCACTTTCGATATTGGTCTCCAGGGAATCTCCGGAGCGGCGGAACGCCATGAAGATATGATCTATATCTGCTACGACAATGAAGCTTATATGAATACCGGCATTCAACAATCATCCGCAACCCCGCACGGGGCCTGGACGACAACCACACCGGGGGGCAAAGATTTTAAGTACGGCAAAAAAGATATTCTGGCGATCATCAAAGCCCACAACCCCGGTTATCTCGCCAGTGCCACCATCGCCTATCCGGATGATTTTTATGCCAAGATCGAGAAAGCCAAAGCGGCCCGCGGTTTTCGCTTTATCCACCTTTTAGCCGCCTGCCCTTCAGGTTGGAAGATTGACTCACAGAACGCTCTGGAAGTTACCCGCCTAGCCGTTGAAAGCGGCGTTTTCCCACTGCTTGAAATGAATGATGAGGGTGCAATAGAAAAAACTTACAAACCTGAAAATCCAATTTCAGTCAAAGAGTATTTAGCAACCCAGGGACGATTCAAAAAAATAACTGCCGAAGAGACTGAAATCTGGCAGAATGAAATCAGTTAGTACCCCGTTAACACTTGTGAAGAAGGTACGAAGCAAAGCACGTTTTTTACTTTCATTTAAATGTCAACTATAGTAATGGGGTTATTCATATTTTTTAAGCAAATAAAGATAATCTTATAACTCAAGGATAGAGCCGTGAATTTTCTCAAAAAAATCTCTCAATTAATTGATGCCCTCAATGAAAAGACCGGCCTTTTTGCGGCCTGGTTGAGCACTTTGATGGTACTTACGGTCGTCTATGATGTGATCATGCGTTACGGCTTCAAAAAAGGTAATATTGCAGTCCAGGAGATGGAGTGGCATCTCTTTGCCGTCGTTTTCCTGATTGGTGCCGCCTACTCCCTGAAAAAAGATGCTCATGTCAGAGTCGATATTCTCTACACCAAATTCAGCACCAAGAAAAAAGCCTGGGTTGATTTACTCGGCACTTTTATTTTCCTGATCCCTTTTTCGATCATGATCATCTATTCCTGCAGGGGATTTATTGAAAGTTCATGGGCTGTCCATGAAATTTCTCCCGACCCCGGCGGCCTCCCGGCCCGCTATATCTTGAAAGCGGTAATACCGGCAGGTTTTGTCCTGCTGATTCTGCAAGGCATTTCACAGGCGATCAAAAACCTCCTCATCATCGTCGGCAAAGAAAATAAGGTGGCCCAATGATGGATTTTTTCTACAGCAACCTGCCCATGATCATGTTCGCCACGGTCTTTGTTCTCCTCTTGGTTGGCTATCCGGTCGCTTTCACGATCGGTGGAACGGCTGTTTTTTTCGGCCTCATCGGTTTCGGTCCAGCCTTCTTCGGTCTCCTGCCCTTGCGTATCTGGGGAACGATGTCCAACTTTGTTCTTTTAGCCGTCCCGCTATTTATCTATATGGGGGTCATGCTGGAGCGCTCAGGATTAGCTGAAGAACTCCTTGAAACCATGGCTTTGGTTTTTGCCAAAGTCAAAGGAGGACTAGCGATCTCGGTCGTTATTGTTGGAGCTTTGCTGGGGGCTTCAACCGGCATCGTTGGAGCAACCGTGGTAACCATGGGGCTTTTATCCCTACCCACCATGATTAAACGAGGCTACTCGAAAACCTTGGCCACCGGAACTGTGGCGGCCTCCGGCACACTGGGACAAATCATCCCCCCAAGCATCGTTCTGGTTCTCCTGGGTGATATCATGAGTGTACCCATCGGCGATCTTTTTGTCGGCGCCGTTATCCCCGGAATGGTTCTAGTTCTTCTCTATATTATTTATATATCGATCATAGCACGTTTAAAACCAGAAGCGGCCCCGCCAATTCCAGAAGAAGAGCTTAATGCAATCAGCAAATCAGAGCTCCGCAAACTGGTTTTAACTTCACTGGTACCTCCACTTTTTCTTATCTGTTCGGTCCTTGGAACCATCTTTGCCGGCATCGCCTCCCCGACCGAAGCCGCAGCCTTAGGTGCGGTTGGAGCCACTCTGCTGACCGTGGCCAAGAAGAGGTTTACCCTTAAAACAGCCATGGAAGTTATGACCAGCACAACCAAACTAACCTGTATGGTTTTCATTATCCTGGTCGGAGCCACAACCTTGGGTTTGGTCTTTAGGGGCTTAGGTGGCGACACCCAGGTTCGGGAGCTAATTACCGGACTGCCTTTTGGCAAATGGGGCATCCTGGCCATCTTCATGGGGGTTATTTTTATTGCCGGTTTCTTTCTCGATTTTTTTGAGATTGTCTTTATCTTCGTCCCGATTCTATCCCCGATCATGGTCACTATCGGAGTCGACCCGCTCTGGCTGGCAGTTCTTATTGCCGTTAACCTGCAGACCTCTTTCTTGACACCACCTTTCGGTTTCTCCCTCTTCTACCTCAAAGGGGTTGCCCCTCCGGGCGTTGAAACTACCGACATCTATAAAGGGATTATTCCTTTTGTTATCATTCAACTTGTCGCCATGGTGATTTTATGCCTGTTTCCTGAAACGGTAACCTGGTTGCCGACTGTTGTTTTAGGTAATTGATCCTAACTCACTAACCCGGTAGCCGGGATGAGTTTGACAAAAAAAGCCCGTTCCGAAGTTAATCGAAACGGGCTTTTTTTGTCATAAAATCTTTGTAACTTCAGCTACCCACCATAAAACTACATTTAACTGCGTTGAACTTTGCTTCGCCCTCATAAACAGGGTCATAGCTGGGGTGCTGTCGCGCCTTGTACCAGCAATGACCCCAATCCCGACAATTTGAAAACGGAACCTGAACAGTTACATCTTTTTTAGAGATATTTCAGTTTGGCATAACGCTCTTCAGAAATTGCATTCCACTCTTCATACTGCTTCTGAAATGCGAGATAGGCGTCACAGATTTTCTTGGTCAAAGGATCCTTAGCCGCCAGTTCTTTGAGCAACTCATCATTATATTTCTTTAGTTGAGCCAAAACTGCATCAGGAAACTGACGCAACTGAACATTGTGATTTTTAACCAGATCATTAAGATATTGAAGGTTTTTCGCTTCAAATTCACAAAGTGACCACATATTTGATCGATAACAAGCAGTCTCAATAATCACCTGCAGATCTTTCGGTAGAGCATCGTATTTCTTTTTATTGACCATGCATTCTAATGTGGTTC
>JAGGTT010000290.1 GCA_021163565.1 Candidatus Tharpella sp. | reverse complement strand
TAAACAACAATCGTATCATTCAGTGAATAACCAACAATCGCCAGCAGGGCCGCAACAATCGGGAGAGAGAACTCTTTATCAAGGAGCGCAAAAACCCCGACTGTAATCATGACATCATGCACCAGAGCGACAATCGCACCGACAGCAAAACGCAGCTCGAAACGAACGGTAATATAGATAAGAATACCGATCATCGCATAGATTATCGCCAACATCCCCTGATGCCGAAGATCCTTACCCACCTTCGGCCCGACCATCTCGACCCGTCTGATATCAACATTTTCCGCGCTGAAAGCTTTATTCAATACGACCTTGATCTCATCGGAGAGACCGACCAGATTTGAAGTTGATTTCTCAACCCGGATCAAAAACTCATGGGTTTCTTCACCCTCAAACTGCTGAATTGAAGCATCGCCCATATTGATCTCAGCCAGAGCTTCACGAATCTGATCAGAAGTCACATCCTCAGCAAAACGAACCTGGACCATGGTTCCGCCGGCAAAATCAATACCGTAGTTTAGGCCGCCACGGACCAGTAGAGCCCCCATGCCGATGAGAATGACAATCGCGGAAACTATCATAAAGAAGCGACGCTTACCGACAAAATCGACATGCATTCGGTCTGAATTTAAAAACTCCATAAAGTTACTCTCCAGAAATTAGTGATTTACAAGTTATTTGTAGTTTCTGAAACCGTCAAACAACCTCATAAAATCACTTACTTGCGGCCTTAAAGCCTGCGTTAGATACTTAATTTTTTCAAATGACGACGTTCAGCAACAATATCAAAGACCATATGAGTCACAAAAATTGCAGTATAAAGACTCGAGATTATCCCTAGAGAGAGAGTAACCGCAAAACCTTTAATCGGGCCGCTACCATACTGATAAAGGACAACCGCGGCGATCAGGGTTGTAATATTAGCATCCATAATCGTCAGGAAGGCCTTGCCATAACCACCGTCAATACTTGCCCTGGGGGTTTTCCCCAACCGCAGCTCCTCCCGGATACGTTCAAAGATAAGAACGTTGGCATCAACTGCCATCCCGATCGTCAACACGATCCCGGCAATCCCCGGCAGAGTCAAGGTCGCCTGTACCAGGGCCAGAATACTCATCACAAAAAGGATATTCAGGATCAGAGCCATATTCGCAACCAGGCCACTCAAACGATAGTAAACCACCATAAAAATAACTACCAGGAGAAAACCGACTACCATCGAAACAAAGCCGTTCCGAATTGAGTCACGACCGAGAGAGGGTCCAACCGCACGCTGTTCCAGGATTCTGATCGGTGCCGGCAGAGCTCCGGCTCTTAAAACAATCGCCAGGTCATGAGCCTCTTTGGCGGAAAAGCGGCCACTGACCTGAGCCTGTCCGCCGGAGATCCGCTCCTGGATCACCGGAGCTGAATAGATATTATTATCAAGAATGATTGCCAGACGCCGTTTAACATTGGCCGCAGTTATCTGGTCAAAAAGCTTCGACCCCTGGGCATTGAACTCCAGAGAAACGTAAGGTTCACCAAACTGACTGTTAAAACGAACATTGGCGTTAGAAATATAGTCACCCGTCATCAGACTCTTTTTTTCAACAACATAAGGCCGCTTGCTGAGTATGGCATTGGTCTCCGGATCCCGGCTCTGTTCGTAGAGAATCTCAAGATTTTCACCGAGTTCCGCCGGGGTGGCCTTGGAGGGGTCGATCTGATCATTAACCAGCTTAAACTCTAATAGAGCAGTCTTGCCGATCAGATCAATCGCCCGGCGCGAATCCTTAACCCCCGGCAACTGAACTAAGATTCGATTCTCCGCCTGAACCCTGATTTCCGGCTCCGACACTCCGAACTGATCGATCCGGTTGCGCATGGTTTCAACCGCCTGATCAAGGGCCAGTTTTTCCGTCCGCTGGCGCTCCTTCTCGCTGACCTTATAGAGAACGATTGCCCCTTGAGTTGACATGTGCTCCCAGATCGGGTAACGGTCAGTCATAAAAGTCAACAAACCATCAACATCGGCCCTATTTTCAGTCTTAATCCGAATAATCCCGGTTTCAGTCTGGGTTACCTCAGAAATTTTGATCTTATCTTCAAGCAGAGAACGTTTGACGCTGGCCGTCATCCGGTCGGTAGCAGTATGCATCGCCTTTTCGACATCGACCTCCATCAAAAGATGGACACCACCCTGAAGATCCAGACCTAAATGAATCTTTTCGGTCGGAAAGATATTTCCCCACCACTTCGGTACATTACCACTTATCGTCGGGAACAGATAGATCAGGGCTAAAACGACAGTCACCAGGACAATCGCCAACCTCACTTTCACACTCTTAATCATCAGTTAATTGCTCCAAATCAAAAAACGGCTCTCTCTTAATTACTTTTTAAGACAAATCCCCGAAAAAGAAAATAAAGAGAACAACGTGCCGTTTCTCAATACATTAAAATCAAAATTAAAGATTAGTTTTCTCCGGTGATAACCGACATGATCTGGCCGCGAGCGACTTTGATTCTCACCTTTTCCGCCACTTCGACAGTCACAAATTTCTCTGCGACGTTGGTAATCCTTCCCATAACCCC
>JAGGTT010000178.1 GCA_021163565.1 Candidatus Tharpella sp. | reverse complement strand
TACCATAACTTTCGGCGTGACATTGGCTACAAGTTTTAATCATTTTATCACGTTCAACCTGCCAGGCTTCCTGAGTCGCCCGAACCATATCGACTGAAGTCACCAGAGCTAAACGAGCCGTCGGCTTACTGGTTTCAGGATCTAAAACTCCTAAAGCCTTAAGAATAACAATCCGATCTTCTTTCCACTGTTTATCTTCAGGCAGCGGCAGGCGCACACCAAGGAAACCCCAGGCTGTACGATTTTCATGTGTACCGTTGGGCAAGTGACAGGTCTGACAGGTTGGTGCCGGAGCGCCTTCGGGCAGGTTCCCGTTCTCTCTGGAAGCATAGCGACTTCCATGTTTAGAGCTACTCCACATCTCCCACTGGGGATGATCATAACCCATATGACACTGGCGACAGGCGCGCGGATCCTGGGCTTCTTTTTTCGAGAAGCTGTGCCGGGTATGACATTCGTCACAGGAGTTGTTCTGGTAACGATAACCTTTTGCAATCTGCTCTTTCTTCTGGGCTTCAGTTTTGATACCCATATTGTGACAACCGCCACAACCACGACCACCTTCCATAAGCTCATCGGGCTCGACATGAGTAATCGGCAAAGCATTCAGAGAAGTCCAGCCAAAGTTATGTTTACCCTTGGCAAACGACTCAAACTGCTCTTCATGACACTCTTTACAGACATGCTCATCCGGCAACACTGCCAGATTAGAATTTTTGGAGTTTGTATGTTTGTCGCCATGACAATCGGCACAGCCAACATCTTCGCCCGCATGTTTACTGACTTTCCAATCCGCAACCTGACCGGGTGTATGTTTCTGGTGGCATTTAATACACTTCCCAGAATCAGCCATTGCCGGCACTACCCAGAAAATCATCCCGAATAGAGCCAAAGTTACCAATAAAAAACCACTCCGCCACAAATTCTGTTTCATCACTCTTCTCCTCTAAAAAATAAAATAATTACTCCAAACCGTCGTGCATGACAAGACCATAACGAATCGGATTCGACAGTACACACAATCAATAACAGTATAGATAGTATAGGTATAGTACTAACATATCAATATACAGTATGCAAACTTTTTCATGTTAATTTGAGGTTAATTTAACCTTGAGACAATCAAGATTTTCAAAAGAAGCTTAATATTTCGTTACTTAGATTCAACTTTCGCGGCGGCGCTTTTTCAGATAGATCATCAGGATTGAAATTGCCGCCGGGGTCACACCCGGCAGCCGTGAGGCCTGACCCAGAGAGCGGGGCCGAATCTCCTCCAAGGTATGCGCCATCTCGATAGTCAATCCGGAAATATCGCGGTAACTGAAGTCTTCCGGAATCCTGATCTTCTCAAGGTGCTTAAATTTTTCCACCGCCTGCAGCTGCCGTTTTATGTAGCCCTCATACTTAATCTGAATCTCCGTCTGGCGCCGGGCGACAGGACCTAAATAATCCCCTAAAGCTGCAACCTCGTCTGAACACTCCTCAAGATCACGCCAGCGAACCTGCGGCCGTTTAAGCAACTCGGCTGCCAGAACCCCCTGTTGCAGAGCCGGAGTCTCCAACCGTTTCAAGGTTGTCGCTGCGGCCGCCGGTTTGATCCTGATTGCTTGCAGGCGCTGTTTCCCGGTCTCGGTCAGGGCCAGCTTCTCCCGGGCCATCTCAACCTGAACGATATCCACCAGACCCAGACGAAAGGCCTTCTCCGTCAATCTTAAATCAGCGTTATCTTCTCGCAGCAAAAGGCGATACTCGGCCCGTGATGTAAACATCCGGTAAGGTTCCCGGGTACCGCGACTGATAAGATCATCAATCATCACCGCGACATAGGCATCAGAGCGATCCAGAACGAAAGGCTCCAGACCTTTTACCTTACAGGCTGCGTTAATACCGGCGATAATACCCTGGGCCGCGGCCTCTTCATAACCGGAAGTTCCGTTGATCTGACCAGCAAGGTAGAGACACGCCAGTTTTTTAGATTCAAGCGTTGCTTTCAGTTGAGTCGGCTCGACAAAATCATACTCAATCGCATAAGCCGGCCGCGTGACTACGGCATCTTCCAAACCCGGCACCGTATGAAACAATTCTTGCTGCACCTCGACCGGCAGACAGTTGCCCAGACCTTTAACGTAGATCTCTTCGGTTTCATAACCCTCAGGTTCGAGAGTTACCTGATGACTTTCATGATGTGGAAATTTAACAATTTTATCCTCTAAAGAGGGACAATAACGGGCGCTGACTCCGGTAATTGTACCATTGTAAAGAGGTGAAAGATTAAGACTATCACGTAACAGAGTATGGGTTGCCGCGGTCGTACGCGTCAGATAACAGGGCAGCTGTTTCTGTTTAATTGCAGCACTCATAACTGAAAACGGCAGTGGATCCGGAGTCCCATCCTGACGTTCAAGGGAGCTGAAATCGATCGAGCGTCTAAGCATACGAGGTGGCGTACCGGTTTTCATGCGACCAATTTCAAACCCGAGATCACGCAAATTATGGGCCAGCGCCCGGGCCGCAAATTCGCCACTCCGCCCGGCATGCTGGCGAAACGAACCGATATGGATAAGACCGTTGAGAAAGGTTCCGGTAGTAACAATCACGGCAGCGGCCCGATGCTGAAAACCGGTTTCGTCAACCACCCCGTATACCTCTGAGTTTTCAACCAGCAGCCGCTCAACCATAACCTGGCGCATCTCTATGCCGGCTTGATTCTCCATAGTCTGTTTCATCGCCCGATGATAGAGCAGCTTGTCACACTGAACCCGGGTGCCCTGAACCGCCGGCCCGCGGGAGGTGTTAAGAGTCCGAAACTGGATGCCGCAGAGATCTGTGATCCGGCCCATAGCCCCGCCCAAAGCATCTATCTCTTTCACCAGGTGACCTTTGGCCAGCCCGCCAATAGCCGGGTTGCAAGACATTTGCGCGACCGTATCCAGGTTAAGACAGAATACCAGTACCTGCAACCCCATCCGGGCCGCAGCCAGAGCCGCCTCACAACCCGCATGCCCGGCGCCAACTACAATTATATCGTATTTATGATGCATTCTGATCCATTAGTAATCATTTTATTTGAGGTAATTGTTTGTTAACAAACCAAGAGTTACAACTATTCTTTCAAGCTCTGACACCAATCACGAGGTGCAGTAAAGCCTTCGGATTTGCATTTTTTTTCAATAGATGTAATAAGAAAATGTATGAGTAGCTCTAAATTTGAACATTGGCTCTGGCCGGATGATTTCAACAATCTTTCGTCTACAGCTCGCGGTTTCAGGGAAATCTGCCGTTTTCTCTTTATTTTCTTCACAGAATTTAAACGTGACCGCATTAATTTACGGGCCGCGGCTCTGACCTATTCAGTGGTTCTTTCACTGGTACCGATGCTGGCTTTAAGTACAGCAATCCTTAAGGGTATGGGGGCCGGCGACCAGATGCAACACGCGGCTTACCAGCTTATCGAAAACTTAAGCGGCAGCGCCAGAACCATCCCAGACCAAGTATTACCCGCGACCAAATCTGCCGACCGAGTTGCAAAAAAAACGGAACCTTATGTAGCCGAAAATTCCACAAAGGCAGTATCCCCGTCACTTGACAACGATACCGTATCTCCGAAAAAGGACTTTTCCGGCTACCTCTATGAAGCTGTAGACAAGATTTTCGCCTATGTCGATCGCACCAACTTTGCCGCTCTCGGAATAATCGGCACCTTTCTGCTGCTGATCACGGTTCTGGTTGTAATCAACGGCATTGAAGAGGCCCTGAATGCAATCTGGCATGTTGACAAAAGTCGCAGTTTAAGACGCAAATTTATGAACTATATGGCTCTGATCCTGATCTGCCCGTTAACCGTTAATCTGGGAATCGGAGCAACCACAATGCTCAGCACTCC
>JAGGTT010000118.1 GCA_021163565.1 Candidatus Tharpella sp. | reverse complement strand
GCGACCCCCGTTTATGGACTTTGCTCATAACTTGAGTCAGGAGGCTGGCGAGCGCCGGGTGGAGATTTTCGGTTGTAACCAGAGTCGCTGTCGGGGCCACCAGGGTTACATCCTGAGCGGGAATATTCTTCGCAAGACTTATGATTCCCTGTGAGAGAATTATCTTTGAGAGGAAGTTATGGCGCCGGGTGTAGGCATCCGCCCGGGCGAAGTTTACCAGGGATATAGATTTGTTTCGGAGGAGGGTGTTGACCGTGACCGATGAGGTTGCCGTAATCATAAAGAGGACATCAACCTGACCCTGAATCAGAGCCGCAACTGCGTCCTTGCCGGTCAGTTTGACCTTATGCAAAGCGTCAGGGTCAACCCGGTTATCCCGGAGCAACTGTATAACAACCTGCCGTGTACCACTCCCTTCCGATCCTAAAATAACTTTGTGATTACTTAATTGTGACAATTCTGTCAGAGTAAAACCCGGGCGCGTAAAAACCCACAGAGGTTCATAATAGAGGCTGCCGATACCGATCATCTCCGGGTAGTCAGCGGCTTGGGCAACCCCGCTCTGCATCAGGGCAATATCAGCTTTGCCGGCGGCCAGAAGTGCAAGATTTTCCAGGGAACCGGCGGTTTCAAGAATCTTGAGGGAGATTCTGTCCTGCGCCAGCAGCTTCTGGTATTCATGGGCATATTTAAGATAGGCTCCGCCTTTGCTGCCGGCGGCGATGATTAACTCTGACGGCGGGGCCGGTTCGATAAACTGATATGTAACCGCAAATCCCAACAAAACCAGAAAGAGTCCGTAAGTGTAAAGTCGCAGTAACTCTTTTCCGGTTCGGTTTTTTCTCGTAACCATTTTTTGGTTCCCGTGGGGTCAGTTTATACTCTAGTTGAGATTTTGAAAAATTATCCAGCCGTGGTTTTCAAGTTGGGTTTTGGCCTCGGTATCAATACTTCCCAGAACCCATATCTCTTTTCCTTTGACATCCTTAATCCGGGTCAGATCCTGTTCCAGGGATGCTAGCCTGATTGACACCGCTTCAGTCCAGAAGATATAGTCGGCCGCCAGCGGCAGCACGATAAAATTTTCCTTATTCTTGATGAAAGGGCTGCCGCTGATGACTCCGATCGCAACTGCCGGAGCGATTTTATGGTGGTACTCAGCCATCATCTTGGCGGTTATCTTGTAGAGTTGAGCTGTGGTGCTTTCAACTGCCAGAGTTGCGGCGGCAATGAAAAAACTGCGGCCGCTGACATCTTTCATGGTTTCCAGTTCACCGATCAGGATAGTTCTGGTTTCGGGATCATAGTTATCATTACTGAAAAAAGCCTTAATTATTTCCGGTGTAACGTCCATCGCGAGCAGCTTGTCCCGGTTTATTTTTGCCAAAGCTCCAGGTGGATTGTCACGCACCAGTTTCTTCATGCTTTTGGCGGTTGCCGACAGGGCGAGTGAGGTGCCGACGACTCCGCCAACTGTCACAATGGCGGCCCGGGGGACGATGCCTCCGGCCACCGCGGCCCGGGCGATTTCTCCGAGACGTTCCTCGGTGGGTTCAAAGGTTGTATAAGGATTGATCAGAAACTCATAGGCAAAGGCACGCCTGGCGGTATCGTAACCTAAAGCAACCTTGAATATATTGGCCTGATGCGGATCGCTGCTGTAGACCGATCGTCCAAGATTGCTGAGAAAACCGCCGGTTCCTTTAACTATGTTTTTCGTACTTTCAACCGGGGAAGTTGCTATATTGCCGACCAGTTTGAACGGGGCCTTGACTCCGGAAACCATCGAGTTATTGAAAGTGTCGAGGCGGCTCAGTTTCTGCATATTGGCAAGGGCGTTGAGATCATTGATTATGTTTAGCAGCTCCGGAGTGCTTTCGGCAAAAAATAAGCCGTAATCAGTATCAATCTGGTAGGTGTTGATAATCCCATTGTTGTGGACGGTATCAGCGAGCTTGTAATTACTACCCTGCATAATACTCGGGGGGATTAGATTGGCAGTTTTGAGGGTGATAGGGGTTGATTTAAATGTCTGGGCCGCAATTGCCGGACTCCATGTTAGGAACACAACGGTAAGAACTGCAATTCCGCCAGTAAAAAACTTTTTTATTTCGTTCATTTGGAGTTCTCCTTATCCGGCAAGTAAAATCCAGGTGGTTTTGATGCCGGCTTATCCAGTGAATAGAGGGCCGTAAACCGACCGTAAACCTTAGTTCTTTTACCTGCCATTGGATTATGATGCAAGCATAAAAAAGTTCTTATTTGCTTTTTTCTGTTGCAGTTTCAGCCTGTACCCGCTCAAAATTGCTTTACTCTGCTTTGTAATAGTAGCGATTAAGATCAAACAGTCCGGCCGAGATCGGATTTTCTTTTAAAAATCGTTTCTGAAACCAGTCGAAGTACTCCCAAAAATTATCCTCTCCCCGATTTATACCGAATTTTTTTATCTTTTCCAGGCTGCCATTTTTGATGTCGAAGTGGTCTATCATCTCTAAAAATTCCGGCAGGTCACTCAATTTTACATCATAGAGATAGTTGGGATATGAGCCAACGAAACCGGGCAGAAAATCGATATTGTCAAGTGTGTGATTAAGATTTTTTTTCTCGGAAAACATCTCCGCGACATTGTCATGCCAGCGGTTTACCACGAGTGAGACGACGACATCATCCTTATCATCGGTTTCATTGACCCGGATGCGGAGATAGGCGAGGTTGTCATTTGTGTTAGTCAGGGTTTGAACTAACGGAGTGCCGGGCCGCACGGCCGCGCGGAAACCCTGGAGAAAATGGTTCATGTTTTTGTACTCTTCGGGGAGTTCAGGGTAGGATTCGTCGGCGGATATATAATTTATCCGGTCTAAGATAATACCGCATTTCGGGTTGAAATGGTCTTTGATCAGGGTTTCGATGAATTCGCGTTTATGATCCGCCGTTGCGAAGTCGATTTTGGCCGGCATTTTTGAGCTGTGATAGTTAAGTTTGTCAAGCTTGGTGCCGATATTCCACTCCTGCATGATATTCCGGCGTTCATCCAGCGGCAGAAACTCAAGCATCGCACTCTCACCCTCCACCCGCAGCGTATCCATATAGCGGCGAATCATTACCTGGTGGCCAACGGTGCCGAAAACGTCAAAGCCGGCAACCAGGGCATAATATATTCGTTCTAACAGGGGGTAATCGATAACCCAGAGGGTGCGCGGCAGGTTCCCTAAGGCTCCTTTATGTACCGAACCGCTGTCGAAATGACGGTAGATTGTCAGTAACGGAGCGTCTTCAGCTTTGTTGCCGCGCCAGATGGCATCATAGTTGAGTCCTTTGTAGTAGTTGAACATGTAGAAATTCTGGCGTGAATGATAATAGTTCACAACCCTCTTTTGATAATGCTTTCGGTCTTTGATAATGTCTCTCAGCTTAAACTGGCTGCCCTTTTCAATCGGCATTCTGAGATTATCTTCCTGAAATTTAAGGAATCCAGGGTGTTTGACGCTGAGATCATGATCCGGATCCATGAACATGACCCAGAAGTGGTCATTGATAACATTCAAGGCGATCTGGCCTTTGCAGACCGGTCCCCGGATGAAGGTCATGATGATGTAATGGCTGTTGTCGAGGAGAAACTGGTAACGTGAGCGCGGCGGTATCTGTTCAAAAGTCTGGAAAGGATTGGCTGAAAGCTGTTCATCATAGCCGACCCGGTGGGGTTCCTGGAGCCATTTTGTTTGAATGAAAAGTTCTTTGAAACGGCTTAAAACGGAATCGTTGAGGTTGAAAACCATATGGGTTTTATGGACGATAGTTGAGTAGATTTTGCGGAAACGGTAGAAAAAACGGTCAGTTTCAGGGTCATCGTAGGGGCGGACGGTATTTATCAGTTCAACCGGCTCGCCGGAGGGTGTCGTTGAGCGCACCAGTTCATAATATTCATTACCACTGAAGCGGATATGGGCCAGAAACAGATGCTCGTAGAGATAGCGGGCGGTCATTGCGTGTTTGGCATCATCAAGATTAAAGAAATGTTCCCATTTGGCAATCTCGTTCCGGTCTGCCGTTGAGGGTGTGATAAGTTGTTCCTGTTCCTTAAGCGAAGGTCCTTTCGCGCCCTGGCTGAGCCAGCCGGCAATCAGGTTGAATTCATCTTTGGTCAAAGGCGGGAAACCGAAAGGCATGCCCCGGTTGGGGTGTTTTTCAAGGTAACCGCCGAGTTCAATCCGGGTCGCGGAACAGGTCAGATCATCAGCTTCGGGAAAGTAGTCCCCGACACTTTTGGGATGTTCCATTTTGTGAGCCAGGAGCTGCAGCATAATCGAGTTGTTGTAGCCTTGATCGGCGTTATTATCCGTAACCGAAAAAAAGCCTTTCTCCCGCCACTCTTCGGTGCTTTGAGCATCAATAAAGAGGCGGGTCGGATCCATGGTCG
>JAGGTT010000153.1 GCA_021163565.1 Candidatus Tharpella sp. | reverse complement strand
TGCCCGATATTATTTTCAAGGCAATTGATATTGTTGGTCAAGCCGCAATTCCGGGTCTCTTGATCCTTTTGGGAATGCAATTGGCCCGAACGAAGTTTAAGGGTGATCTCTCAGCCATTGCTGCGAGCAGTTTCTTACGCCTGGTAATTTCACCTTTCATTGCTGTCTTGCTCTGTTTTCTGTTCGATATACAGGGCTTGGCCCGGAATGTATTAATCCTGCAGACCAGCACTCCGGCGGCCGTAATCCCGCTGCTTTACGCGGTTAATTATGACACCCGTCCCGATATGGTCGCCGGAACGATTTTTGTTTCGACGATTGCCAGCGCCTTGACTCTGACCTGTCTGTTACATTTTCTCGGAGTCTGAAATAAGGGTACCTCGAAAAATTGCCTTTTTCCTCAATTGCTGCGTTGGGCTCAAATTTTAATCCTCAAAATACTCAATGTATTCCTCCGGTTAAAATTTTCGTCCGCCTTGCACTAGAACAAAAATTCTAATTTTTCAAGACACCCATAGATTATCTGGAAGGTACCATAATTCTGTCTGAATCCGGTCTTTCAAGCCAGGTTCGGGATGACTGATGGTGGTTTTATCCTTGCATTTTCCGCGCCGATGTATTATCCCCGGCCCACAAATTAACGAAATATTTTTGTTGTACCCACGGTTACGGTTGATGCTGGCTGCACTGCAAACCTAAATTGTTATCTTATTAATAGTCACCCTGATTAAGGAGAAAAAAGCATGATTGTTGAAACAATAGTTGTTGGTCCATTGCAGGTGAACTGTTATCTGGTTGGCTGTGAAGAGACCCGGGAGGCAGCGGTGATTGACCCCGGTGATGATGCCGAGCGGGTGCTTGCGGGACTGAAAGCGGCTGATTTAAAAGCGGTCTATATCATCAATACGCATGAACATTTTGATCATGTCGGCGCCAACAAGCGTATCCATGATGCGACCGGTGCCAAGATTCTGGCACATAGCGCCAGTGCGGATGAAATTACCAAGATTTCAAGCCGAGCCCTTTTATGGGGTATGCGGGCCGAGGATTCGCCGCCGGTAGACCGCGAGCTTGGCGATGGTGATCTGGTTGAAATCGGCCGGAGCGTTACTTTGAAAGTGTTGTCAACCCCGGGTCATTCACTGGGTTCGATATCTCTGGTAACTGAGGGGGCGGCTTTTGTCGGTGATCTGATCTTTTCCGGTTCAATCGGGCGTACTGATTTCCCCGGGGGTGACTATGAAACTCTGATTCGCTCAGTTAGAGACAAAATTTTCCCATTAGGTGACGATGTGGTTCTCTACTCCGGGCACGGGCCGGCTACCACGGTCGGTCGGGAAAGGGCAACGAACCCGTTTTTTGTCTCATAGAGCAAGGGTTAAATGGTGGAGAAAAAAGCATCTGTCGGAGCTTTAGAGGAGATTCTGGATTACTCGTTTCAACAACCGGAACTTCTGCTTCAGGCCATGACACACAAATCCTTTGTTAACGAGCAATGTCATAGAGACGGGGCTGCTGACAACTTGGGTGATAACGAACGCCTCGAGTTTCTGGGTGATGCGGTGCTTGAGCTTAAAGTTAGAGAGATGCTCTATGTCCGGTTTCCGGATAAACCTGAAGGTGAGTTGAGTCAGATCCGGTCTCAGATTGTCAACGCCGGAGCTCTGGCTCGTTTTTCCAGTAGTCTGGGCTTGGGTGAATTCTTGCATCTCGGTCGTGGTGAACTGCGCCAGGGCGGCCGGCACCGGCCGTCACTGCTGGCCAATGCCTTTGAGGCCTTGCTGGCGGCGCTCTATCTGGATGGTGCGAGCAAAACTGTAGAGAAGCTGGTGGCTGAGTTGGTGGGGCGCGAACTGGTATCTACCGGGAAGGATCATAAATCTCAACTCCAGGAGTACCTGCAGGAGCTGAACGGCCGGCCTCCGGTTTATAAGCTGGTGGAGCGTCGCGGGGCGGATCACCAGCCGCTTTTTTTTATTGAGGTTTACGACAGCAGCGGGCATTTGTTGGGGTGTGGCCAGGGTTCTTCCCGCAAAATTGCGGAGCAGAAAGCCGCGAGTGCAGCTCTGCAGAGTTTTAAGTAATTCTTTCGCTCCAGCTCTTAATATTCAGGAAAAAAATATTGACACGGATGTGTGAGTTATGGTAAATGCCTCAGCCTTGTTTTTGCAGGGGTGCGTTTTTTAGTTGCTGGCGTAGCTCAACTGGAAGAGCAGCTGACTTGTAATCAGCAGGTTGCGGGTTCGAGTCCCATCGCCAGCTCCATGAAGAGACTCCCGCAAGTGAGGATGTAGGTGCAATAACTGCAAGTTTGCAGGTGAATAAATTCGGAGAGGTTCCCGAGTGGTCAAAGGGAACAGACTGTAAATCTGTCGGCAGCGCCTTCGGAGGTTCAAATCCTCCCCTCTCCACCATTCCCCACTGCTAGTGTCAATTTAAGATGTTAACGCAATGCCTTAAGCGGGAATAGCTCAGTTGGCTAGAGCGTCAGCCTTCCAAGCTGAGGGTCGCGGGTTCGAGTCCCGTTTCCCGCTCCATTGTGAAACTGGCACAGTTAGTTTCGGCCCACGTAGCTCAGTGGTGGAGCACTTCCTTGGTAAGGAAGAGGTCATCGGTTCAATCCCGATCGTGGGCTCCACTGACAGGTTGCTATAAAGTGCTGTCAGACTGGAAAGTATTAAAGTTTGTTGCTTGACTCATACATGAAAAAATAGATGAGAGAGGAGAACTGAGGAAATGGCTAAAGAAAAATTTGAACGCACCAAGCCCCATGTAAATGTTGGCACGATTGGTCATGTTGACCACGGTAAAACTACACTGACAGCGGCTATTACCAAGGTTCTGGCGCTCAAGGGTCAGGCATCCTATGTCGCTTTCGATGAGATCGATAAAGCCCCGGAAGAGAGAGAGCGCGGCATTACCATTGCCACGGCTCATGTCGAGTACGAAACTGAAAAACGACATTACGCTCATGTAGACTGTCCCGGCCATGCCGACTATGTCAAAAACATGATTACCGGTGCCGCCCAGATGGACGGCGCGATTCTGGTGGTCAGCGCGGCTGACGGCCCGATGCCGCAGACGCGTGAGCACATCCTGCTTGCCCGCCAGGTCGGGGTACCTTATATTGTTGTCTTTTTAAATAAAGCCGATATGGTTGATGATGATGAGCTTCTTGAATTAGTCGAAATGGAAGTTCGTGAACTGCTCTCCGATTACGACTTCCCGGGAGATGATATTCCGATTATTGCCGGTAGCGCTCTGAAAGCCCTGGAGTCCGATGGTCCCGCTGATTGTGAAGAGTGGAAATGCATCGAGGAGTTGATGGATGCGGTCGATAGTTATATCCCGACGCCGGAGCGTGAAATTGATAAACCTTTCCTGATGCCGGTTGAAGATGTTTTCAGTAT
>JAGGTT010000122.1 GCA_021163565.1 Candidatus Tharpella sp. | reverse complement strand
GGATCATTGACATTATCGGTTGACATGACGGTTGCGATAATCTGCGTCTCACAGGTAAAACCTTTAGGAAACAACGGCCGCAACGGCCGGTCAATCAATCTCGAGGTCAGAGTTTCACGATCACTCAAACGTCCTTCACGCTTAAAAAATCCTCCGGGAATTTTCCCGGCAGCATAAGTTTTTTCTTGAAAATCAACCGTTAAAGGAAAAAAATCGATTCCCTCACGGCCTTTGCGGGCGGAAACTGCAGTCACAAGAACCATGGTGTCGCCTTTGCGTACCATGACTGAGCCATTTGCCTGTTTGGCAATTTTACCGCTCTCAAAACTTACCTCACATCCCGCTACTTCTACTTTACAATACTTTTTCATCTCTTCTCCACTTCTCTTTTCCGCGTCAAACTGCAAATGGCAACCTGAAATATTTCACTATTGAATACTTCGATCACCACACCATAATCTATGGATTTTCATTACAACTCTACAAAACGGATCTTAAATCACACAGGGTAAAAAAAGAAAACTGCCTTCAGCCTGTGTCCTGAAAGCAGTTCCCGAATCACTTTAACAATCTATCTTCTATGAAAACAGCAGAAATCTGCCGCGTCAATTCTAACGCCGCAAGCCTAAACTACTGATCACATCTTTGTAACGCTTAAACTCTTTCTTTTTCAGATACTCCAGCAACCGGCGTCTCTGGCCGACCAGCTTCAACAGACCACGACGAGAATGGAAGTCATGTTTGTGCTCCTTAAAATGGTCCGTCAGATAAGTAATTCTCTCACTTAAAAGAGCAATCTGAACTTCCGGAGAGCCGGTATCACTATCATGAAGCCTGTACTTTTCAATAATATCATTTTTTTGACCACTTGCAAACGCCATTGGAACTTTTCTCCTTTTCCAGTTTTTTATCTAATAGAATTTATATAAATATATAAGTATTTTCAAGCATCACTACGCCTCGACATCCACAACCGGAAACCAAGGACGGCGATTCTACCATAAAAGTCTGTCGGTGTAAAGCGATTGTTTCAGTCTGAACCGGCTGCCTTCATCACCCGGCTCATGCGCAAACCACAGTCAACGCTATCATTATTACCGCAACCGGACAACCGGGCCAGAGCCAGCAGGTTATCTGCCTCATCCAGCAGCATGATTTCAGTCTCGGCTCTAATCCCGGTGAGATGCTCCGACCATGACTCCGGCCATTCAGACCGGGGCAATACCATGCCGTGTGCCACTCTATTTTGCAGCCCGGCATCAAGAAGTACGAGCCGGGGCAGATGATCTAAAACTTCGAGAGATGAGAGCAACGGCGGCTCTTCCCCCGACAGAATCATGTCACTTAAAACTTCAAAGCTTATGGCCTGTTCCAGATTGAAACGGCCACTCGCCTCACGCCGCAGTGACCAGATACGACCGCCGCAACCTAGATCACGACCAACATCAGCCGCTAAAGACCTGACATAGGTTCCCTTGGAACAAACCACCCGGAAGGCAATCAGCGGGGCCTTATACGATAAAAGCGTAAATTCATCTACCCTGATCCGGCGTTCAGGCGGTTTCACCTCAACCCCGGCTCGAGCATAAGCATAAAGCGGCCGCCCTTTACTCTTAATCGCTGAGTAGACCGGCGCTGTCTGAGTAATCTGCCCCAGATAACGGAGCAGAACCGCTTCAATCTGCTCTTTGTCAAAGTCAAGTGAACCTGAATAACGGGCAATCACCTCACCATCACGATCCAGGGTATCACTTTCAATCCCGAGTTCAATCTCACCGCTGTAGATCTTAGTATCTTCATCAAGATATTGAATCAGCCGGGTCGCCCGGTTTAAGGCAATCGGCAGCACTCCGGTCGCCAGCGGATCGAGGGTGCCGGTATGGCCAACCTTACGACATCGCATAAGCTGTTTGATCTTGCCGACAACCCGCTGTGAAGTCAGACCTGCGGGTTTATCAATAACCAGGAAACCGGCCTCAATCATCAGGCCGACTATCTTTACACTGCTCATCGACCAGCGCGAAAAACTGTTCAATCAATTTGGCGAGTGATCCCTTAAGACGACACCCGGCGGCATTATGGTGGCCGCCGCCGCCAAAATCGACAACCAATGCGGCAACGTTGACCCGACCCCGGGAACGAAAGCTGAATTTATACTCATCCGGGCCGACTTCACGGGCCATAAAAGCTACCTCTACCCCGGCAATCGAGCGCGGATAGTTAACCAGACCATCAGTATACTCACTGTCAGTACCGGTTTCGGCAAACATCTCTTTAGTCACCCAGACCGCGGCCCCCAGTTTGGAATCTGATAGCCGCAGAGTCTTGAGAACCAGACTGATCAACTTGATACGCTCAAGTGGTTGACTCTCATAAACCTGCTGTGTGATTTCCCAGGGTTCAACCCCGCGTGCGACCAGGTCGCCGGCAATCGCAAAAGAGCTCGGAGTTGAATTCGAGTAACGGAAAGAACCGGTATCAGTGAGAATTGCAGTATAGAGATTTACAGCGACATCCAGACCAAAACCGGGTTCCAGAATAACCGCGAGTTCATAAATCAATTCGCCGGTAGCACAGGCTTCAGAATAGATAAGATTAATATCGGCATTAACACTGGCGGTGAGATGATGATCGATGCAGAGTGACTGTTGATACCCTCGCCAGGACATAAGATCATCCCCGGCCCGAGCGAATTCACTGCAGTCCAAGAGACAGAGAAGATCACAGCTTGCCGGAAGAACATCAGCAACCAGTTCAGCTCCGGGCATAAATCTGTAGTTGTAGGGTACCGTATCGCGATTATAGACAACCACCTTTTTACCAAGTTTTCGGAGCAGCAGAGCCAGAGCCAACGATGAACCTAAGGCATCACCATCAGGATCGATATGGCTGGCAATAACTACGGTTTGCGCCCGCGCTATCGCCTTTAAGGCCTCTTCCTGCACTCCGGCTTCAAGCAGAGCCATTCAATTTTCCTCTTCATTCCTGATCTGGCTGAAGATTCCTTCTAAATGCTCGCCCTTCAAGGTTGTGTTGTCATAACGAAAATGAAGCTGCGGGATTCTCTTCAGATGCAGACGGCGACCCATCTCGCGGCGCATAAAGCTGGCGGTGCTGCTCAGCCCTGCCAACGTATTCTTAAGTTCTTCATCACTGCCGTAAACAGTAAAAAAAACGGTTGCATGGCCAAGATCGGGAGCCACCTCAACATCCATTATGGTCACAAAGCCGATCCGGGGGTCTTTAATCTCCCGGAGCAGCATTTTTGCGATTTCACCGCGAAGCTGATCACCGATCCGTCGACAGCGCTGGGTACGTTCTTTCATAAAATATCCTGCCAACAACCACTACAGTTTGGCTGCGACCTCTTCCATGACAAAAGCTTCGATAACATCACCGGCTTTAATATCATTGTAATTCTCAATCCCGATACCGCATTCGAAACCGGAAGCAACCTCTTTGGCATCATCCTTAAACCGTTTCAACGATGAAATTTTACCCTCGACGATCACGACATCATCACGCAACAGACGGATATCAGCGTTACGCTTAACCTTGCCATCAATCACCCGGCAGCCGGCAATCGTACCCACCTTGGAAACATTAAAGGCTTCACGCACCTCAGCCCGGCCGAGATAGACCTCACGAATATCGGGTGCCAAGAGTCCTTCCATCGCCTTTTTCAGGTCATCCAGGAGATCATAAATAACCGAATAGAGGCGGACATCAACATTCTCCCGTTCAGCCAGATGCTGAGCTTTAAGATCCGGGCGCACATTAAAGGCGACGATAATCGCCTGCGAGGCGGCGGCCAACATGACGTCCGTTTCTTTAACCCCGCCCACCGCGGCATGGACAATATTAACTTTGACCTTGGATGTGGCCTGTTTTTTCAACGATTCACTGACAGCTTCGACTGAGCCCTGCACATCACCTTTCACAATAACATTAAGCTGCTCAACCGTACCTTCTTCCATCTGTTCAAAAAGATCTTCAAGCGAGATCTTGCTGGTTTTCGAGATATCCCTTTCCCGTGCTTTATGCTGCCGATTTGAGGTCAGCTCTTTGGCCTGTTTCTCCGATTGGACGACATTGAAATCATCACCGGCCGAAGGTACTCCGCTAAGACCCAGGATTTCAACCGGGATAGAGGGGCCGGCACTTTCTATCTGCCGACCCTGATCATCAAGCAGCGCCCGAACCCGACCGCTGTAGAGACCGGCAACCACGAAGTCTCCAGGTTTAACCGTACCCTCCTGCACCAGCACCGTAGCAATCGGCCCTTTGCCGCGGTCAAGCCGTGATTCAAGCACCACTCCACTTGCGTCTTTGTTCGGATTGGCGACAATCTCCATCATCTCCGCCTGCAGCAAAACCATCTCCAGCAGGGAATCGAGATTCTGCTGCAGTTTAGCTGACACCTCGACAAAAATAGTGTCACCGCCCCAATCTTCCGACTGTAGACCGTGTTCACTCAACTGCCGACGAACTTCATCAGGCCGGGCATTGTCCTTATCAATTTTATTGATCGCAACAATAATCGGCACTTCAGCAGCCTTGGCATGATTGATTGATTCAATAGTAGTCGGCATAACCCCATCATCGGCGGCCACTACCAGAATAACAATATCAGTAACTCCGGCTCCACGGGAGCGCATTGAGGTGAAAGCCTCATGTCCTGGAGTATCGACAAAAGATATATCTCCCTTCTCCAGAGAGACCATATAAGCCCCGATGTGCTGAGTGATACCACCCGCCTCTCCTTCGGCGACCCGGGCTTCACGAATAGCATCTAAAAGTGAAGTCTTACCATGATCAACATGGCCCATAATCGTGACAACCGGTGGCCGTCTGACCATATCTTCGGGGATATCTTCTGTCCGTTTGAGAACCAGTTCCTCATCGAAAGCGACGTTCTCAACCGTATGCCCGTACTCTTCCGCCACCAGGGTTGCAGTATCAAAATCAATCATCTGATTGATCGTCATCATACTGCCCATCCCCATCAGTTTGGCGATTATTTCACCGGCTTTAACACCCATCTTTTTGGACAGTTCACCAACCGTAATTGCGTCGGTAATTTTAACCACCCGTTTGATCATTTTCGGCATTGTGATCTCGGTTTTCTGGCCACCCTTTCTCCGGCTGCCCTTTCCTTTCCGACCCCTACCCCGACCATCAGAGAAGTTAAAATCTTTAATAACTGAACGGCGTGAACCTTTACGAGGCCGCTTACCGATTTCGTTAAAACCTTTATCCGTATCCGGGGCACCATCTTTTTTACGTGATTTACGACCCTTCTTGGCATTATCATCCGCTACCGGAGCCGCTGGCTGCACCTTGAGATTCTGCCTCTCACCCGAAGCCGGTTCCAACTCTTTTCTTTTGGCTTTACCGCGAACCGTACGGCTGGCGGGACGAGAACCAAGATCACTCAACACCACCCGACCAATAACCCGGGCCCCGCGCTCCTCTTTAGCTGCCTTCTTCTTTTTACCGGCAGTTGCGGGTTTCTCTTCCGTTACGGTTTCAGTCGCAGCGGCTTCAGAGGCCTTATCCGGAGCATCAGTTTCACTCTTACTCTCGCCCTCTTCCGCAACTACCTCTTCGACTTCTGCGGCGACAGCTGATTCAGGTTCCGATGTAACCGAAACTTCATCGCTGGCAGCTACAGCTGTCTCAACAGCAGGAGCCATATCTTGAGAATCAGTTTCCGCAGCAGTTTCAGGCACTACAGCCGTATCTGCAACTGGAGCGACTGTGTCAGCGGTGGCTTCCTGCGCCTCATCACTGGCACCTGTGTCCTCCTCAGCTACCGCCTCCGTAACTTCAGGCTCGACCGGCTTAACCACCTTACGGCGCCGACGCCGAACCGAAGAACCGACCCGTTTTTCAACCACGTCCGGCCCCTGATATTGAGCACACCAGGCTTTAACCCGGGCCACATTCTCATCACTTATGGAGCTGAATTTAGTGCTGACTTCAATCTCTAGAGATTCAAGTATAGTAATGAGCTCGGCTTCTTTTAATTTCAAGACCCGAGACAACTCATAAACCTTGGTTTTCTTTTTTTCCCGCAGAATCAAGGTTGCGTACCCCCTAACGTCAATCTGTTATTTTTCACACTCAACTTGCAAACGTTCGCGGCTTTCCCGATCCAGAGCTTCAGCCCCGAGCGGCAGACGACCGAATCGACGTCTACCAGCAAGAAAACGAGTCAAACATTCAACCCTTCGACAAATATAATAACCCCGGCCCGGAGACCGGAATCGATAATCATAAACAAGCTCATCACCACTGCTGAGCAAGCGGCAGAGACTCTCTTTTTCAACCTTCCGGCGACAGACCAGACAGGTTCTCAGCGGCACTTTAGCAGATTTACTTTTCAACGTCCGCCGCAGCATCCGGTTTTTCATCAGAATCTACCGCCGGTTCCACTCCGTCCCCGGCTGCCGTATCGACTTCAGTTTCCGAGTCATCGGCGCTATCCGCCTCAACCTCTGATACCTCTCCGGACTCATCTTCCGGCTCATCTCCAGATACCGCTTCAGTTGCCGAATCAGCTTCTTTATCTGCAGCCGGTTCACCCTCGGCAACCGGATTCTCGGCCGCCTCTTTACGAGCATGAAACTCCGCCGCTGCTCTCTCAATCAAAACCTCGGGATCAATCCCTTCAGTTCCGATAATATCGCCAAGTTCAGCCACCGTACTCCCGGCAATATCCTCTAACTTGCGAAAGCCGTTATCATACAAAAGCTCCATGGCCGTATTATTGAAGCCCTCGATGTCAGTAAACGGAGAGAAAAGCTTGTCAAAATCATCCGCCACTCTTGAGGCTGATTTGACATCAAGTTTCCAACCGGTAAGCTTTGCCGCCAGGCGCACGTTGAGACCACGGCGGCCGATAGCCAAGGAGAGCTGTTCATCAAGAACCACAATCTCCATCGCGTGCCGATCTTCATCAATAATAATTTTATTAATCTCCGCTGGAGAGATAGCATTGCAGACATAACGAACCGGGTCTGGATTCCAGCGGATAATATCGATCTTTTCGCCTTTCAACTCCTGCACCACGTTCTGAACCCGGGAACCCCGAACCCCGACACAGGCGCCAACCGGATCGACATCGTGATCATTGGTGGTAACCGCAATTTTACTGCGGATTCCAGGCTCACGGGTAGCCTCCATAATTTTAATAACGCCCTCGAAAATCTCCGGCACCTCAACCTCAAAGAGGCGGATCAGAAAACCGGGATGGGAGCGCGAGAGGACAATTTTGGGGCCTTTAGCCGTGATCTCAACTTTCAACAAATAGGCGCGGATTCGTTCTCCCTGACGGAAATTCTCCCGCGGGATGGTTTCGGAGCGGGGCAGAATCGCCTCGGTAGTACCGAGATTAACGATCAGATTTCCGCGTTCAACCCGCTGCACTGAACCATTAACAATCTCGCCGACCTTTTCGTGATACTCTTCATAAATACTCTCACGTTCAGCTTCCCGGATCTTCTGCATGATGACCTGTTTCGCAGTCTGCGCCGCAATCCGGCCGAAATCATCAGTCTCCAGCTTAAGACCGAGACTGTCGCCAATCTCAGTTTCAGGATCGATCTCCTGGGCCTCATGCAAGGTAATCTGATAGTAGGAGTTTTCCACCTCTTCCACCACCTCAACAAATTCGAACAGCTCAATTTCGCCGGTCTCTTCATCGTAGGAAGCTTCGATCTCACGGGCCGCACCCAATTTCTTTTTGGATGCCGTAACCATCGCTGATTCAATTGCCTCAATCAGAATCTCTCGAGGAATATTCTTCTCTTTGCTGACCTGATCAAGAATGAAGTTCAAACTTGAGGACATAATCTTAAATATCTCTCCTTAAACCCGGTC
>JAGGTT010000015.1 GCA_021163565.1 Candidatus Tharpella sp. | reverse complement strand
TTAATAAAAGCAGCACTCAATTCACCGGTCAGCGGAAAGAGATCCTTACCGTGATCGACCTTAACGCCCATTACCGTAATCTGATCTTCGAAAAAGGCATCACCCTCTTCAACCACCAGAAGTTTATCGACCGACCCAGCAAAATCCTTAATCTTGTTTTCGGGCAGCGGATATGTCAGACCCAATTTGAGCACTGAAACATTCGGCAGAGCCTCTTTGACATACTGATAACTGATCCCGTTGGTGATGATACCGATCTTGGTATCATTCATCTCAATCCGGTTAAGCTCAGTTGTTTCAGCATACTCTTTGAGTTTCAGGATACGCTCTTCAACCAGCGGGTGACGCTGTTTGGCACTCACCGGCAGCATCGTATATTTGGGCATATCCTTGACCAGTTCAACCTTGCCGGGCTGCTCTGTGCGCTCGCCTAAAGTAACGATACTCTTGGAGTGTGAAGTCCGGGTCGTGGTTCGGTACATAACCGGAGTATCGAACTCTTCACTAAGCTCCAGGGCAATTGCAACAAAATCTTTACATTCCTGGCTGTCACTGGCTTCGATTACCGGAATCTTGGCAAACTTGGCGTAGTTACGGTTATCCTGCTCATTCTGCGAGCTGTGCATCGACGGATCATCGGCACTAACCAGGATCAGTCCACCATTAACTCCGGTGTAGGAGAAGGTGAAAAGCGGGTCGGCGGCAACGTTGATGCCGACATGCTTCATGGTCACCAGGGTTCGGGCCCCGGCGATAGAGGAACCGATACCAACTTCCAAGGCAACCTTCTCATTCGGTGTCCACTCGGAGTAGATATCGGGATAATTTTTGACATTTTCTAGAATCTCGGTTGAGGGTGTCCCGGGATAACCTGAAGCCAGACGTACACCCGCCTCCCATACGCCGCGGGCAATCGCCTCATTACCAGACAGAATTGCTTTTTTCTCACTCATAATTTTAACCTCTGTTTAAATTGATTGATTTTAACAAGTTACTTTCACGACCAGCGCCGCAGCCGTATCCCCGGCGGCACAACCGGCGAAAAGTCCGTAGCCGCCGCCCTTTAAAGCGAGCTCTTCGATCATCTCAATCATGCAGCGGCCCGCGGTCGGCCCTTGGGGATGACCAAAAACCAAGGAGCTGCCGTAGTTATTAAAACCGTTAGGATCAATGCCCATTTTCTTCGCCATATAGAGGTCATTAACCGCAAACGGGTTATGGGTCTTGAGTGATTTCACATCTTTAACCGTGATGCCGGCTTTCTGCAGGGCTTTCTCCGCAGCCGGAACCACAGCGGCCGCCATATAACCTTTCTTCTCACGATAGAAAGCGTAGGAGAGAATCTGGATCTCGACATTTTTATCACTGCTCAACTCTTTGGCGGTTGCCTGGTCAGTGACGATCAGGCCGCAGTTGCCGTCAGCCGGATGGGTCTGAGCACCAAACGTGTGAACTCCGCCAGGCAGAACCGAACGTAAACCTTTAAGCCCTTCGGCCGTGGTCGGGGCAATCCCTTCATCTTCACTGAACATGACTGTTTTCTTTCTGCTGATCTGCAATTCAATCGGGAACATATAGCGTTTCTGGAAAGCCCGGTCATCAGCCAGGGCATCCTGGTACTGTTCGAAACGACGCAGAGCCAGGTCATCACACTCTTCCCGAGTAATACCGGCCTCTTTCGCCACATTTTCAGCGGTCTCAATCATCGCATTTTTAGCCCAGGGATCGCTGCCGAAGTTATCCATCAACCAGTTTTCGGTCTCAAGCTGTCCGCCCGGACCTTTCGGATTCGGCCAAGCCAGATGCGGGCCGTTAGAACAGCGATCCGACATCAGGGTAAAGGCTTTATTGAAATCACCCATTTCGATCCCCATTGCCGCCTGATAGACACAGGTGGTCGAGGTCGAACAGGCCTGAGAGATGATACAGCCGGGAATCCGCTCGGCTCCCATCATTGCCGCGGCCCAGGGACTGGCATAGAAACCGTGATTCTGCGGAATCGTAAAACCATAATAGAGATATTCGAAAATACCGGCATCAATCTCTTTATCAGCGAGCCAGCGTTTCGTAGTTGCTGCCGCCAGTTTAATACCGTTCTCATTTGACAAACTTCCCTGCCAGCGGGCAAAAGGTGAAGAGTAGTAGCCACCGTAAGGGATATAAGCTTTTGTAAACATAGTAAAATCTCCTTAAAATTGTTATGAACTAAAGGTTAAATATCTTAAACTAGAAAAAGTTGCTGCGAACTTTGCTTCGCCCGGCTTCGCACGGGGACAGAGCTGAAGATCTGTCCCCATTTTTCGACAGTTTGAAAATGAAGCCGAATGCTTACGTTTACAGCTTTTAAAACATCTATTTTTTTGCAGCCTCCATATCCCAGAGCATTTTCTGCTCGCGGGCTTTAATCAACAATGTCATCACGTCATTTGCCGGTGTCGAAACCCCGTTGGCGGCCCCGACTCTGGCAATCTCAGCGTTCAACGTATCGATCTCGGTGCGGCGACCGGCTTCGACATCCTGGAGCATCGAAATCTTATTATCTTTGACCCCGGGCAGACATTTAGTCAGAACATAGGTCCCGGCATCTTCAAGTTCAGCAAAATTGAGGCCTTCCGATTTGGCAACTTCTGCAGTTTCGTTCGCGAGCATTGCTGTCAGTTTACCGGTTTCAGCGCAGGCTAAAAGCTGGTTCCCGGTAAACCCGCTCATTGCGGCAACACAGTTGCCGGCATTCGCGAGAAGTTTACGCCAGATCGGCACCCGAATATCGCCATCGATAATATGGGTCTCAAGCCCGGAGGCACTCATGGTTTGTGCGATTTCATCAAGATTTGCATCAGCCTTGCCATCAAAGCGGCCAAAACGAACCCCGCCAATACCGCCGTTAAACTTAACTTTATCCAACCCTAAAGGCATCGCACTTAAAGCGGTAACCCCGCCTAAAATCTGCTCCTTGGGAATACTTTTTTCGATCTGCCGCAGGTTGCCAAGACCATTCTGAACTGACAGGACATAGGTCTCCGGGCCAACCATCGGCAGCGCATTCCGGGCCGCGACTTCAGTATGATAACCTTTAACTGAAATCTGCACCAGATCTACAACCCCGACACTTGCCGGATCATCCGTGATCTTGATTTTACAATTCTTTTCACTTCCGTCCGGCAGGAGAATATCCAAACCGTTAGCGGTAATCGCATCAACCCGGCGGCGATCAATCTCAATCAGGGTTACGTCAACCCCGTTAAGGTAGAGCATCGCCCCGAAAGATCCACCCAGACCGCCGGCTCCAACAATTGCAATTTTCATAATCAAATCCTTTCAATTATTCGGTTAAGTTACTTCGAGATAATTTGAAGTTCGCTTCGCCCTGCTTCGCAAGGGGACACAGCTACATAAAAGCTGGGAAACGCTTTTACTTAAGCAATGTCCCCGCTTCACGGGATAATTTTCACCACTAACTACTCGGCATAACGCTCGCGTAAGATCCGATGCAGAATTTTGCCGGTACCGGTGCGCGGCATCTCATCAGCGGCAATGAAGAATATCTTTTTCGGGCATTTATAGGGTGCCAGCTGCGCCCGGCAGTAATCGACCACATCTTTGTCAGTCAACGTATGATCATCTTTAAGGATAATCACCGCACTTACCTCTTCGCCCCACTTTTCATGCGGCAGGCCGACGACGGCAACATCAAAGATATCATCGTGCGCGGCCAGCACATTTTCCACCTCGGAGGGGTAGACGTTCTCGCCGCCGGTGATGATCATATTCTTCTTCCGGTCAACAAGATAGTAGTAACCATCGGCATCGCGCCGGGCCATATCACCGGCCGAAAAATATTCACCCTGGAAAGATTCGGCCGTCACTTCCGGCAGTTTGTAGTAGTAATCGAAGAGCATCGGCCCACGGGAGTAGAGTTCACCAACTTCTCCGGGTGCAACCTCGTTACCGTTTTCATCAAGAATCTTGATAAGGTCGGTTCCGGATGATTCTTTACCGATGGAACCCGGTTTCCGCATCTGATCTTCCGGCATCAGGGTCGTAACAATCCCGGCTTCAGTTGAACCGTAACCCTCATAAAGCTTGACCCCGGGAATCAGTTTCATGATCGCCTCTTTATGCTCTTTCCGGGCCGGAGCTGAAGAGCAGAGCAACTTTTGAATTGAAGAGAGATCGTAAGCGTCAAGTTGCTCCTGATCAAGGCTGAAAATAAGATTATAGTGAGTCGGGATCAGTGAAAGAAAGGTGATTTTCTCTTTTTCGATGATTTCGAGAATATTTCCCGGACGAAAAGCCCGGGCCGGCTGAATAAAGTTGCCGCCGCCGAAATAGGTCGCCGCAAAGGAGAAGAAGGTGGTGTTGACGTGACATAACGGCATACAGGTCAAAATCTTATCCCGATAGCTGAAATAGAAATCAGCACCGTTAATAAGGTAGAAAGAAATGTACGATTCGTGTGAGCGAATCACCCCTTTTGGCTGACCGGTAGTACCTGAGGTATAGAGCAGAATCCAGGGGTCGGCGGGAGCCACGGTAACATCCGGTTCACTCTCCGCCGCTGATGCCAGCAGCACTTCATACTCATGAAACCCGGCACAAGGCTTGCCGACGACAACGAAATCGTTGACGCTTTGAAGTTTGGCCTTAATGCTTTCAACCATCGGCACAAACTCATCATCAACCATCATCACCTTGGCATCGGCGTTGTTAACGATATATTCGACCTCCGGCCCGACCAGGCGAAAGTTTATCGGGTTGATCACCGCGCCAAGCTTGGCACAGGCAAGATAGAGCTCACAGATTTCAATCGAGTTCTCCATAAAACAGGAGACTTTATCACCTTTGACCACCCCAAGCCCGGCCAGCCCATTCGCCAGCCGGTTAACCCGAACATTAGTCTGCGGGTAGGTAAAATGCCGGGCCGCATCACAAAATGCTATCTGTTCCGGAAATTTTACCGCATTAACCCGTAAAATTTCCCCTAAATTAAGCCATAGTGCCATTTCAGTTACCTTGCTCTTAAATTAAAGTTAAAGAGTGAATGCGCCTTAAGGCGCGAACTTCACACTTCACCATTTTCACTTAAAAATTACGCTTTTAATTTAATTCTAACATCGACCAGACCCGGCTCCTGACCTTCAGGATAGGAGAAAATCGGGTTAAGATCCATCTCATCAATTTCATCATGGTTACGCAGCAGCATCGAGATCCGGCTTAAAACCTCTTTCAATTTCTCAACATCACCACCAGCCCGGCCGCGGATTCCCTCAAGAATGGGATAACCCTTAATCCCGCAGATCATCTCATCGATATCCTCGGCTGAAAGCGGGTTGAGACGAAAAACAACATCTTTCATCACTTCGACAAAGATACCGCCGAGACCAAAAGCCACGACATGGCCCAAACCTTCCGTCTCGCGATTAGCACCGACCATAACTTCAATGCCGGGATCAAGAAACTTCTGGATAAAACAGGTTGCTCCGGGGAAGTTCTGCTCCATCTTTTTACAGGCAGCGGTAAGCTCGGCATCATCTTTAATATTGAGCACAACCCCGCCGGCATCTGATTTATGGACTACCTCTTCGGACTCAACTTTAATCGTTACCGGATAACCGATTTCAACTGCCGCCGCCAAAGCCCCGTCAAAATCACTTATCTCTCCATAAGCCGGAACCGGCAGACCGTAGGCTGAGAGCATACTGAAAGCATCGGCCTGAGCCATGAATGAACGCCCGGAAGCCTTGGTTTTCTCAATCAACTGAGTCGCCGCGGCAATATCAATACCATTATAGGAAACCGGAGAGCTCTCCTGACGCCGCTGCAGAGCCCCGTAGCGGGCAACCGCAGCCGCAACTTTACCGGCCATCTCCGGCATATCAAAGGTTGGAATGCCGCCCTCGTTAAAAATCTGCAGCGTCTTCTTCCAGCCCTTTTTTTCGGTCATAACACAGGCAACCATCGGTTTAGACGCATCTTTAGCAACCTCGGTGAGGCCGCGGGCCACGCCTTCGGTATCGACAAAGAACGGCGTAATAAAATTTACAAAAACAATATCAACCCCGGGGTCACTCATCAGGGTTTCAGCCGCGAGTTTATAGTGTTCCGGAGTTGCGGTTGCCAGAACATCGATCGGATTGGCAAGCGAGGCTTCAGGATAGAGATTGCCCTGCAGGCTGTCCCGGCTGGCTTCGCTGATTTCAGAGAGATCACAGCCGCGCTCGGTCAGTTCATCGGTAACAATAATTCCCGGGCCACCGGTGTTGGTGATAATCCCGACCCGGTTTCCTTCAGCCACCGGCAGCTGGGCTAAAGCCCGCGCCGCCTGGCAGAGTTCCTCTTCGTCAGTAAATGTCAAAATTCCGCATTTTTCCAGAAGCAGGTTGGTTGTCGTATCGACCGCCATCATGCCGCCGGTATGTGATGAAACCGCTTTAGCTCCAAGTTTGGTGCGGCCGGTTTTCATTGCCAGAATCGGTTTACGTTTAGAGATCTCTTTCGCAACCTTGGCAAATTCGGCCGGATTCTGCAGGGTTTCGATGTGGAGCATGATAACCTTGGTGCCGGGATCATTACCCCAGTATTCCAGAATTTCAGTCGCATTGATATCCGCCTGGTTTCCATAAGAAGCATACATCCGGAAACCCAAGCCCAGCTCATACAAACGGTTATTGATAACCTCACCGACACCGCCCGACTGGGCCATAACCGAAATTGAGCCTTCAATCATGCTTGTAAAGGTAAAGTTACAGTAAGCCCGAACTTCAGGATCGGAGTTCATAACCCCCTGACAGTTGGGGCCGAAAACCCGAACGCCGTATTTTTTCGCGACCGCGAGCATCTCCTCCTGGAGTTTAACGCCCTCCTCGCCGATTTCGCCGAAACCGGCGGTATTGACGATGACGACCTTGATCCCTTTCTTACCGCACTTTTCGATTTCGCCGGCAACTCGGGTATTTTTAACGATGATGTGGGCTAGATCTACCTGCAGAGGAACATCCATGATATCCTTGTAGGCGATAAAATTCTTGATGTAGGGAGCTTTGGGATTGATCGGAAAGATCGGCCCCTTAAAACCGCTGTCGACCAGATTCTCAACAATCCGATAGCCAATCGTTAAACGTCGATTTGAAGCGCCAATTACCGCTACAGCCCGGGGACAAAAAAGTGCATCTAACATAACTTTACCCTTCTTTTTTTGAATTTGTCTTACAGTTTAAATGTATTGATCTAATGCGGGCGTTGCCCGCTAGAAAATAAGCTTTAGTTACTTCTAATTACTTCGCAGCACCCGCTGTATACAGCTCTTTAGCAATCAAGGCGGCACCTAATGCCCCGATAACCTGTGGATGAGGCGGCACTTCAACCTTGCGGCCTAAAGCTTCGCCCAGCATCTCTTTGACAATCGGGTTATGATCAACCACGCCGCCGGTCATAACTACTTTGCCAGGCAGAGCATCCATCTCTGACACGCGCTTGATAACCGAGCGGAAAACCCCTTTGATAATCCCGCCGATGGGAACCCCGCGACGAGCCATCCCCAAGATCTCGGTACAACTGAAAACCGTGCAGAAAGAGCCGATTGTAACTTCAGTATCGGCGGCCTCGGCCATCCCGTTTAAGTCTTCAAGTTTAAGATCCAGACGATAGGCGATCTCTTCGATAAAAGCCCCGGTACCGGCAGCGCACTTACGGTTCATCGTAAAATTCAAACGCTCACCCTTGGCCCCGAGATGAATTATCTTATTATCCTGGCCGCCGATATCAACCACACTTACCGGTTCCTGGAAATAGTAGTGCACGCCCCGGGCATGACAGAGGATTTCGGTTCGCTGATAATCGGCAAAGGCAACATTACGCCGGCCGTAACCGGTTGAAAGCACTGCGGTCACCGCCGAGCGCGGCAGATCAGCCGCAGCCAGAGCTGCCACCAGAACCGACTCCGACACCTGCTCAAAGTCATAACCGCTGCGCTGAATCGACTGGGCTAATATTGCATTCTCACGATCAATGATAACCGCCTTGGCCGTGGTTGAACCAATATCTATACCGACAAACAGAGGTTTCATCTATAAAAAATTCCTTATACCTATTTAGTAAACAATGGCTAAGCAAAAATTTTGCTCTGCAAGGAAAAGAGATTTTTCAGAAACGAGATCATACAGATAGTATATCGAATTTCTGATAAATCAATTTGACGCAGTCAGAGCGAAACTTTTTGCAACGCCATTTCAGCCGTCTAACTGTTCGATGAAAGCCTCAATCTTGGTAATCGCCTGCTCTTCCGAATAGCAGCGCAGATCGTTAAGATCACCGTCAATCGTAATGAATGGGATCCCGGTCTCTTTACTGAACCGTTGCGGCAGACCGTAACGGCAGTTGGAGTTGGCGGGACAGGTTTTGGCATCATGAAAAATAATCCCGTCGAAATCGAAAAGATCAAGCATGCGCCGGTAGTATTCTCCCTTAAAATCGTCATCACGAACGATAAAGAGTTCAGTATAAGCCCGGGCCATTGAATTCCACGGGTCATCTGGATCTAACGCTGTAAAAATCCAGCTGTTACAGTAAGTTGACGCGACCAGGCAGGTTTCAAGACCAAGAAAAAGTTTCGCATTTTCCCGCAATTTACCCCAGATCGGCATCCCTTCCCAGTAGATCCGGTGGCGCTCGCCGGTGACTGCCGCCACACCCTGGGCCACCCAGCCGCGCAACTCTTTCAACAGAGTTTCATAGTAATCAACCGCCACCTGAGTACCCCGCAGACAAACGGCCGGCCCCATATGAATCGTACCGTCAAAGAAGGTCAGCGGCGAAGGTTTATTGGTCGCAATTTCAAGAACATCTTTCCATAAATCCGAGCACTTCCGGGAAAGCCGGACCGTCTCTTTCAAGAGATCTTCATCCATCTTATTGCCGGTCGCAGCCGTAATATCAGCGGCCAGCTTTTTCATCTGGGCGGCGATACTATCGACATGATCTTTGGTGACATCCCCGACATTGACAAAACTCTCAATCCCGAGACAGGGCACCTTCCACTCCCTGGCGTACCACTCAAACCAGTCTTTGACGTCGCGGCATTGATTCGTATTATAAACCAGAACATCCGGCTTCGGGATTGAATCAATCCCGTCGTAAATCTTGGCCAGCGGCGTAAACCCTTTCAGGTAAGCACCAACGTCAGAGGTCAGATAAGAGCAGATCTCCGGTGAATAACCGATCGCATTAGCTGCCGGGATACAGTCGTTAGCGGCCCGGGAGGCACCTAATATAGCCGCGTGATTCTCCGGAAAATAGACAAGAAAACCCATTGCCCTTAAGAGTTCAGCCGGCCCCACGCTGGTACACCAGGCAACCTTGGGATTGCCCGATTTGACGGCCGCATCGATCTCATAGAAATGATCCGCCATCACCTTTTTCATCAGTTTCGCAGTTTCAAGTTTTTTAATTTCAGCCATCAATGCCTCCGCTTTCAAAAGTGTAAAAAATTTTATCTGAAATAAAGTTGGTCACCAGATATTATGGTCGAACTAGCTATTCAGCAACATATATGCCAACAACATCTATGACAGAAACAATGACACCACAAAGCTACTCATGGTTATAGTGAAACAGAAAAGGCAGATGTGCGAGTTGTTAAAAATTAAATCCCCGGCATAAAATTTAACCTCTTGTTGAGTTTTACATTTCCCGATTTATGCAGAGAAAACCGGCTGCGGGATCAATTATCATCAATTATTATAGCTTTTTTGCTTTTATTAAGGAGAAATTTGATGTATGGTATACAGACGATCCAATTTTTATCCATCCTGATGCTCAGGGCGGACTCGCCTTTATTGTTATCCCTTTGTGGCAATGGGCCTTACTGGTGCTGGTCACGATTCCAGTTTATTTTTGCATAGAACATTGAAAAAATTTGATTACAAAGCTGAGTATTCTTTTTATTTAACTTGATCTGGAAATTCTAATGACAAAAACATTAACATTTTTACAGCTACTTATTTTATCGATACTCTTTGCTGCAAGTGCCATTGCAAAGAAACTCATCACAATAGTTCAGTGGGGTACAGGAAAATGGACTTCTATGCATAATACTTTTATGGGATGCACTAATCTGATTGGAAGTTCTACGATAGGTGCTCCAGATTTATCCTCTGTTACAGACATGTCAAATATGTTCAAAGACGCGACAGCTCTCTCAACAGCAAATTACGATGCAACACTGATTGGCGGGAATAACTTTAACGTTTTCCGGCCTACGTATTTGAAAGATTCTTCGTAGGGTAAAATGTAACCGTTCAGTCCCCCTCAATGACAGGAGGGGTTAGGGGAGATTTTATTAGAATTCTTCCGCTATTACGGTGTTTGCGAGATAGAATTAAGAAACCATTAAGGTAGCATTACTAGGAGATTGAAAATGAGAGAATTTTCCAGGAAATTATTAGTTATCGTTATGATCAACCTGTTGCTGTTTTCTTCATCAGCACAGGCCACTTCTGCAATAAGCGGCTTATCCAATCTGACTGTTTGGGTAAATACCACCACTCTTATCGATCATGACGTCAGTTTTTCTGGAGGTGCATTATATTCTAATGGATATATTGAGTATTCATTAGCCAGTCCGACAACTAATGATAATTTTAATCTTCAGAGCGATAGCAACCCAACTGCCCAGGGAGCTATTTCTGTAGTCGGGACTACCGTCTATCTGGGTGATGGTTCTGGTAGGAAAAAGATAGGGACAATTGATGCGACTAAAAATGGACAACATGGGCAACCATTAAGAATCAATTTTGTAGCGCCTCAGGTTCGCAATATTGCCAATGGTGATTTTGAAACAGGAAATCTCAGTGGCTGGAGCGTTTCCAATCGGCAACTACCAAATAATACCAGTTTAAACGGTTTTAAAATTGCAATCGGCTCAGTTGACGATGGTAATGGTTCTGCAACTACCAGAAAGGCAGATCAAAATGGTGATGGTTTTGGTGTTATTCATGTCGGCGTGGGTAATAGTATGACATGGAGTTCAAGCAATCAGACGGCTACAAAACATAAAGGCAGATATGCTTTACGTCTTTTTAATTCCGGAAATATTATTTTCACAAATTTTGATCCGGGCACTAGTGATACGTTATTTGGTTCTATTCATGGACCTACTATTAAAAGTCATACATTTCATGCTAACGCGAGTGATAATATTTCCTTCTACTGGAGCGCACAAAATGGTGGTGACTGGTATGAAGTTTTAGGCTATTTGAACGATATCACACATAATACTCGGCAATTATTATTTTCTCAAAGAGGCAGTTCGCAACCCTGGGCAAATAAAGCACTGACTATTAGCGAAACAGCAGATTACCAGTTTGAATTTGTGGCAGGTACCTATGATGCATCAGGAGGCAAAGGTGTTGGCGGCAGTTTGTATATAGATGATGTCACTATTTTATCTTCAGATGCTAATGATAGTGTATTAACCACAATTGCCAGAAACGTATCTTACCAGAATACTTATAACTCTGGCCCGACACCTCGAACTTTAACGCTTTCTGCAAAGACTGTAGATGGAACCATTATATCCACCACATCAGTGTTAAACTTTTTTGTCGCTCCTGTCGCAAGTCCGGACGTCTATTCAGTTTTTGAAGATGGGTCATTGATTATCCCGTCCAGTGGCATTTTAATAAATGACCACGACGCCAACCATGATCCATTGACAGCCGTACTGGATACTGATGCCAGTCATGGTCTGCTTTCTCTTTCTGCAAATGGTGGTTTTAGCTATATCCCGCTGCCAGGATACTCCGGCTCTGATACTTTTCGCTATTATGCCAATGATGCTACTTATGACAGCAATATAGTAACTGTTACCCTTACGGTAAAGCACGTTAATCATCCGCCCATAGCGAACTATGATTCCTATGCAACACCTGAGGACACCCCTCTTACGATAACGGTCAGCAAGGGTGTTTTACACAATGATACTGATCAGGATGTGCATGATACCCTGCATGCCATTAAGCTTACTGATCCCGTGAGCGGTGGCTCCGTCGCGTTAGCTTCTGATGGTAGCCTGACCTATTCCCCGCCACTTAACTACAATGGCATAGACACCTTCACCTATAAGGCAAATGATGGGCATAGCGACAGTAATCCTGTTACCGTCTTTATTACAGTTTCTGCAGTCAATGATAAACCTGTCGCAACGGATGATAGTTACTCAACTCCAGAAGATACGGTACTTAATAATATTTCCATCAGTGTACTGAAAAATGACCAGGATTCAGATGCTAATCATCTTAGTGCCACTAAAGTAAGCGATCCGGCTAATGGAATCGTGACTTTTCAGTCCGATGGTTTTTTCACTTATACCCCCGACCCTAACTTCAATGGGGTTGATAGTTTTACCTATACGGCCGGTGATGGGCAGCTGGATAGTAATGTTGCAACCGTTTCAATCTCAGTAACTGCCGTTAACGATGTACCGGTTGCCACTAGTGACAGTTACTCTGTTCATGAAGACACAGGCTTAGGCATTGATGCAGCCCATGGATTACTTCATAACGACTCCGACCCGGAACTTAATCAACTGACAGTCAGCTTAGTCAGTGATGTCAGCAACGGTACGCTGCACCTCAGTAAGGATGGTAGCTTCTATTACACACCCGCAACTAATTACAACGGCGCAGACAGTTTTAGCTACAAAGTAAACGATGGTCAGCTCGATAGTAATACAGTGACGGTTACTTTGACTATTGATGCGGTTAATGATGCGCCTGTCACAGTTAATGATCACTATGCTACCCCTGAAGACACGGTAATAAAGGTTATTGCGAAGAAAGGTATACTGGCCAATGATAGCGACTTAGACGGAGATACCCTGCAGGCTTCTAAATTGACTCAAGCTTCACACGGAGTGGTGCATTTTAAGCTGGATGGTAGTTTTAGCTATACGCCTGATCCTAATTTTAATGGGGCGGATAGTTTTACCTATAAGGTTTCTGATGGCGTGTTAGAGGGTAATGAAGCGACAGTAAGCATTGATGTCCATGCAGTTAATGATGTCCCTGTAGCTCAGGCTGATGTCTATAACACACCTGAAGATACGCCGCTTAAAGTCGATGCGGGTCACGGCGTGTTAAATAATGACACCGACTTTGAAGGTGACTCTTTAGTCGGGATCCAAACAAGCTCTCCGGCACATGGACAAGTGCACTTTCATCCATCGGATGGCAGTTTTAAATACACCCCTAACGGCAATTTTAATGGTAAAGATAGTTTTACTTATCAGGCCACTGACGGGCATTCAAAGAGTAATGAAGTAACGATCACCATCAAAGTCCACACAGTGAATGACGCTCCGGTGGCAGTGGATGACTCATACTCAGTAGGGGAAGATGGTTTCTTGAGGGTTCCACTGAACAAGGGAATTTTAGCTAATGATCATGATGCCGATGCTGATATTTTGCACATTGATTTGAGTACACACGACCAGGTCACTAATGGAGCATTGCAAATAGAACTTAATGGGGAATTTACATATAAACCTGACCCTGGCTTTTTTGGAACCGATACTTTTAGCTATATAGCGAATGATGGTGCACTGGATAGCAATGAAGTGACTGTCACCATTACCGTTCACCACGTTAACCATCCTACACTGCCGAATGTTGATGCTTATACGATCGCAGAGGACAGTACCCTAGTAGTACCGACAGCTAAAGGATTACTGGCAAATGACCTGGATCTTGATGGTGATACCTTGTTAGTCACCAATATTCCCACAACTGTCAATCATGGTCACTTGCAAACAACTCTGGATGGTTCATTCACTTACACACCGACACCTGGATACAATGGCCTTGATAGCTTCACCTATATTGTTAATGACGGTAGCGTGGACAGTGCGCCAGTAATGGTTAATCTGACAGTCACTCATACCAACCATGAACCACTTGCGGCCGGGGATGTTTACAGTATTCCACAGGGTGGTGTCTTATCTATTTCAGCACCGGGGCTTTTGGCAAATGACCTGGATATAGACGGGGATTCATTTTTTGTCCTGCCTCAGAGCTTTCCGGTTCATGGTACGCTGCATCAGAATCTAGATGGTAGCTTCACGTATCAGCCTGCTGCTGGATTTGAGGGTACCGATAGCTATACCTACATGGCTAACGATGGCCAGTTAAATAGCAAGATCGTGACCGTGACTTTGAATGTTCATCATACAAATGATGCCCCGCTAGCCGGGGATGATAGCTACAGCACCCCGCAGGATAGCGTTTTATCCATTCCTGCCCCGGGACTGCTGGCAAATGACCTGGATTCAGATGGTGATTCGCTCTTTGTTTTAATTCAAAGTTTTCCAAGTCATGGCGCATTACATCAGGATTTAGATGGTGGCTTCACGTATCAGCCTGCTGCTGGATTTCAGGGGCTGGATAGCTACACTTATATGGCCAATGATGGCAAACTCAATAGTGGCTTGGCAACGGTTATTATCAATGTTAATCATATCAATCATGCACCGCTAGCCGGGGATGATAGCTACAGCACCCCGCAGGATAGCGTTTTATCCATTCCTGCCCCGGGACTGCTGGCAAATGACCTGGATTCAGATGGTGATTCGCTCTTTGTTTTAATTCAAAGTCTTCCAAGTCATGGCGCATTACATCAGGATTTAGATGGTGGCTTCACGTATCAGCCTGCTGCTGGATTTCAGGGACTGGACAGCTATACTTATATGGCCAGTGACGGCAAACTCAACAGTGGCGTGGTAACAGTTACTATCAATGTCAACCATACAAATCATGCACCGCTAGCCGGGGATGATAGCTACAGTACCGCACGCAATACAGTGCTGCAGGTCAATCCGACTCAGGGAGTCTTAAATAATGACGTTGACATCGATGGTGATCTACTGACCGCGATTGTTGTGTCTCAGCCGCAGCATGGAACCCTGCATGCTCTGCCGGACGGTTCATTCACTTATACGCCCGCACTTGACTATGCCGGACTCGACGATTTCACTTATAAAGCTACGGATGGCGCACTTGCAAGCAGTACTGTTACAGTAACCATCCAGGTGAATTTTACCAATCGTCCACCGGTGGCGGCAAATGATAATTACAACCTACCCCAGGATGCAGTTTTAACCGTTCCTCCGAGTGGACTTCTGACAAATGATACGGATGCCGATGGGGACAATCTCTTTGTCCTGATTCAGAGTCAGCCGGTTCATGGCGCTTTACATCAGGATCTGGACGGTGGCTTTGTTTACACTCCGGCAGCCGGATATCAGGGCACTGACAGCTATACTTATATGGCCAGTGATGGTAAAGAGAACAGCAATGTGGTTACGGTATCTATAAATATTAATCACAACAACCACGAACCTTTAGCGGCGGCCGACAGCTACAGCATCGCTCGTAATACAACACTGCAGGTCAATACAGCCCAGGGGGTCTTAAATAATGACGTTGACATCGATGGTGATCTGCTGACCGCGATTATTGTTTCTCAGCCGCAGCATGGAACCCTGCACGCATTAACCGATGGTTCATTCACTTATACACCCGCACAAGACTATGCCGGACTCGACAATTTCACCTATAAAGCTACGGATGGCGCACTCGAAAGCAATACTGTTACAGTAACCATCCAAGTGAATTCCACCAACCTTCCACCGGTCGCAGTAGATGATAATTACAGTGTTGACCAAGATACAACTTTACAGATAAGTGCTGTAAACGGTTTATTGAGCAATGACAGCGATCCTGACGGTGATCAGCTGTCGGCAGTTATTGTTACTCAACCACAGCACGGCACCCTGCATGCTGAACTTGATGGCCGCTTAACCTACAGGCCGGATACAGCTTACACTGGTTCTGACAGCTTCACTTACAAAGCCAACGACGGGGCTGCCGACAGCAATACTGCCACTGTTGAAATCGAGGTGCTTGTGGTTGCAATTCCGACCCTGAATGAGTGGGGAATGATTATCCTTACGATAGTGCTTACTCTCATTGGAGTGGCGGTCGTGCGGCGCCGTGAGAAAGACCCATATATCTCTTTATAGGTTTATTAGTTGTAATCTTCAATTTTTTGAGAAAAATTCTGAGGCATCTTGGAACAAAATAAAATACATAAATTAATCAGAATTCTGATTATTATATGTTTTTTATCTCTGAGCTGGGCTTCGGTTTCCATCGCCGCACTTCAGCTGGCCTTTACTCAGGAAGCTCTCTCACTCAGTATCGGTGAAGAGGGTACCTGGGAGGTAACTGCCACCAATCCAGATCCCGCCGCCGTCAACAATGCTACCCTGACAGTTACGCTGATGCCTGATTTTACGGTTACCGATCCCGGCGGCGGCACTGAATCTGCCGGGCCGCCCCATACTCTGACCTGGGCTGGTATCAACCTGCCGGCAAACGGCGGCTTGAGGGTGGTATCCTATAAAGCCCGACCCAACTGCGGGGCAAACAGCAAAGAGCCGATGGCGGCAGTGATTACTTACGGCAGCGGCTTGAGCGACACAGCAGACTCGAAATCGATTAAAGTTGAAACCCCGGTCGTCAGTGTATCCCTGGTTGATGCAAACGGCAATACGGTTGCCGATGCCAGCATCGGCGATGTTATCACTTGGACTCTTACCATCGACAACACCGGTAACGGTAATGTCGCCGCCGGAGCTGATATCAAGCTGGATGCCAGCCTAAACTCCTTCACCATATCCAGCCCGACCGGACACGCTTTACCGGGATCGATCATCCCGGGGACGCCCATAATCTGGAACAGCGGGCTGATTAATGCCCATGTCTATGCGGAATACACGATCGATCTTACGGTTACCGTATGCAGCCGTGATGATGAGGATAATGGAGTTGAAGTCAACTGGAGCGACGGAAATGGCACACCATGTCTTAGTTCACCGATAATTGCGAATGCATCGATCAACCTGAAAATCAACGAACCCAAGATATCTATTGACGTTACCGATCCGGGTCCGTTGGGATACTGTCCCGGAAGTAAAACCACAGCCCAAATCAAGATTACCAACAGCGGTACCGGCCCGGCCGAAAATTTCCTGCTGATGATGGATAACTGGCCGGCTACCTGGCAGGTCACTCCAATTACCCCCGGATTGACTTTTGATGATAACATCAATATCTTCGAGATTGCCGACATCCCTGCGGGAGACAGCCTGACTTTTGAATTTGACATTGAGCCCGGCAGCGGCTGTCCGGTTACCGACAGCGCCACGCTGCTTTTTCTGCCCTTTTATACCAATCAGTGTGGAAAAATCTACGGCACCACTTATTATACCCCGGTCGTCGGCCCCCAGACCTGGACCATGGCCATACCGGCACCGCCAACTTTTACAGTGGTAAAAATCGGGCCGAGTGACGCCGATGTCGGTGAAACTGGATTGACGTATACAATCAGAACAACCTACACAGGCCCCGATCTGGCATCACCATACGCTACAGATATTATCGACCATTATCCACCGGAGTTTGACTTGACTAATGATGGTGGCGGCAGCGTTGATTCGAGCCAGCATACCATAACCTGGCCGGCACAGTTCCAGAACTCCGGGGATTTTATTGAACACACCATTGTTATGGATGTTCCCAATGATCCCTGTCTCGGGTTTCATAGCTATTGCAATCGAGCCACAGTGAGCTCGGTTCCGGATGATTGCCAAGGCTGTCCGGGAGTGATTGATCCGGGAGAAGTGTGTACGTTTATCCATGATACACATGGCAACGTCATAAGTGCCACATCACTCGTACAACTTACTCCGAATCCGGCTGATGTCTGCAGCAACCTGCAGTTTAAAACCTGCTACATTTTTGACAGCGGCGCCCCAACAATCTGGGATGGTATAATCCTTGGCAACGAAATGTCTGTACCTGGAGATTTCACGTTTGATTCGATAGATAAAATCGAGGTTGATGGCACGGATTACACCAACAACTTTCCAAACCCGACTTTCCCACTGGATCTCAGTGTTCTGACTAGTATCGCACCCGATCCTGACACCGGTGCCGAGATCTGCGTTACTTATACTTACTCCGTACAAAACAGCGAGGGTGATTTCAGGAATATCTCGTCCTTGAAGGTACCGAGTGGTGAAAGTGGTTGCGTTAAATCACAAGATTACAACGTCGCCGCTGATTTTTCGGTTGAAGGCTCCCGGATGGAGGTTACCGCCGGCGGCACACCGGATTTGATCAACACCTGTGAAACCCTGGAATTCACGATCGAGATAGGCGGTTTCCGGACCCTTTATGATGCTACCATAACTCTCGACACCGAAAACAACTATATCTACGAAAGTACCGTCAGTTTCAGTGATATAAAAGATGCTGCCGGAAATGACATTACCACCATATTTGAGCCCACCGACAACGGTGACGGAACCTACACCTGGGATTTCAGAACTCACGCAACCAATGGTGATATCCTGCCACAAGGCACAATTACGTTCAAAATGCAACACAGTTGTGATCCGAACCGGATCGAATGGAGTGAAACTGGAGCCTACAACAATAAGTGCGAGGATGGTAATGATGGCGAGGGTACTAATGATCCGCAAAAACGCACGGCCCAGCGCTCAACCGATGCACCGCTGAAAATTCTGGATGGCGAACCGACCCTGCATCTGACTCCACCCAAGGTTTTTTCCATTACGCCTTATCCGAAACAGACCATTACTATCGTTAACGGCGGCTCCGGGCCACTTTACAATGTTGCTTTGACGGTTTCTCTGGATCTTGATTTGATCTATCTATCTTCCAGCGTCCCCTCGGGCAGCTCCGGACCGGATTCGATAGATGTTCCCGATAGCCACACGGTTGTCCTGCATTATGACAAGATTGCCAGCGGAGACGCTGAATCCCTGGATATGGTTCTTAAATTGATTGGCTGTACTCAACTTAATATTAATGCTTCCCTGACCTGGTGCGACCCCGACCCGAATAAATCCTGTGACAATGTAGCGCAGACCTCTGTCGTCACTCTGCCGAATTCTCAAGTTCTGGTCGTCAATCACACCGGCGATAAACTTGACTACTGCAATGACCAGCCGGCAACCTTTAACATAAAGATGCAGAACAGCGCGCAAGCCGATGCTTACAACACCCGGATCGTTGAACTCCTGCCGCCGGGCGTAACTTATGACAGCACAACCGTATTTTCTCACGTAAATGGCTACGGCAATTTAAGTAATCCGCCAACCATAACTACCAGTACGATCGGCAGCGGCAGCACGGCCCGAGAAGAGATAACCTGGGATTTCAGCTCGGTTCTACCCTTAAATAACAATTCACCTCAAGCTCCGGCGATGGCACCCTCCAGCGTTCTGGATGTGATATTTCAGGTTCAAATTGCTGATTGCGACGCCGCCGCTGATTTTGCGGCTTCCAACAAGGAAGCTTCTGCTACAGCGATTTTTGATCCGCCCTGTAATTTTGAGGGAACTCATCCGGCAACCGTTTCAACCGCTAAAATCCTGGCAACCACCCCTTTCCGGCCCCGGGTTACGATCCGTAAAGAGGGCATAAATCTTACCAAGGGCTCTGCTTGGTCAGAGATCAAGGTTCTCGCAGATCCGGGTGATATGATTGCCTGGCGTATAACCTATATCAGTAATGGCGATTATCTGGCAAAGGCTGTGGAGATCAAAGATGACCTGCCCGGAAATGTTACCTATTTAGCAGGGAGCGGCAAATTAGACGGCACCTCTGGGCTACCCAACGACTGGTTCAGCGCCGGATACGATCTTTCAGATATGCTGCCGGGGACATCTCATACGGTTTATTATGAGACTGAAATCAAAGCCCCGGGAGGATGTACAACCATACCCACAGAGAATATAGCCCATGCCAAATTTGGCTGTTGCAGCAGTCCGGCCATGCAGGAAATCAGTGATCAAGTGTCTTTATACACTTCTCCCGATTTTCATGACGCAGACGGTACTATCCAGATATCTCACGCCAACTGGACCAAGTGCGGCGGTGAAGTTATCGTTACGATTACCAACAGCGGCGGAACTGCCACAAATGACAAAATCGTTGTAACTCTGGATTCACACTATATTGCCGACAGCACTGGACCCTGCAGTACCACATCCAGCGACTCCTCACATAGCGGCCTCTTATGCCCGACTCTAAGCGGCGATACAATCACCTGGAACCATAGCGAGATCGACTATGTGGCTCCGAGCGAAACTATCACCATCAGATTCTGGGCCAAAACTGCAAATACCGGAGACTGTTCCGGCTCGATTGGCAACATTACCAACAAGGTGGATTTTGATTACCTTAACGCTTGCAGTAGTGTTATTAAAACTGTTAGTGATGAAGATACGTTTACGCCACCGCAGCCTAATCTGGCGATCTCGATCGCGCCGACCCAGCAGATTGTCAATGAAGGCGATCCGGCTACCTGGACTATCACTTTAACCAATTCCGGTAATGCGGCCGCGGAAAATCTAGTCTTGACCGATATTCTGGGTGATGGATTCAGCTCTCCTTCCGACACTCAGAATGGAAGCTGGGTTGGCAATACTGTCACCTGGAACCCCGGCCCGATTGCCGCCGGCGGCAGCTGGCAGGCCACGGTTACCGCTACTGCAAATTCCGGGTCACTCAGCAATCACGCCAATGTAGTCGGTAAATGCCAGAATCATACAGACACTGACACCTGTACGTATGTTGATAAAGATGCAGATGCCTATGTCGCGGCTTTCAGCCTGGATAAGAGTGTAACCCCGACTATCGCCAATGTCGGCGAACTTCTGACCTACCGGGTAACTGCGGTCTTTTCGAATACCGATACATTCCAGAATGCCAAAGTTATTGACAGCCTGCCGCCCTGGGTTGAATATGTTGCCTCACAGCCTTTTCCTGGCGGCAAT
>JAGGTT010000286.1 GCA_021163565.1 Candidatus Tharpella sp. | reverse complement strand
CCTGAGAATGGCGGAGACTATCAAACAGATGGAAAGTCTGATGGAATACAGAACCAGAGATTATGTCGACGGCAGGCTGATTATTGACCTGGAAGAGTCGAGTCAGAAAAAGTAACCATGGTCACAAACTATCGATGCTTACTGTAATCAATGACTTAAAAACGGGCAACTGCCCGTTTTTTTATGTGTTTCAGGTAAATCCGCCGCCGGAGAGAGACCCTGAGGCACAGGCGGAAGAAGATTTTGTCAGCGAGCTGACACAACTGGACAGGATCCGACGCATACCGATCCGGGAACACTGCTGGCATACAAGCGACTTACCATCGGCCCCCAGCTTCTGCAAGACCTCTCGACGCGCCCCGCAGTCGGGACACTCATATTCATACAGCGGCATCAGGCTTATCTCCCCGACATGAGGCCGCGGCAGCTTCACTGCAATCCATTCCGAAATGCTCCATCAGGGCACCAATGAGGAGCTTACTCACATCATCACTTACCCAATAACGCATGGCCACTCCTTCACGAGCGGAATCGACAATGCCCTTACCCTTGAGAACTGAGAGATGCTGCGAAACTGTCGCCTGCGAAAGTTCAAGACAACTCCACAGATTTTTCACACAACTCTCTTGGGTTAACAACGTCTGGACAATCTGCAGACGTACTGGATGGCCAAGAACTTTCAGAACTTCAGCTACCCGATGACAAACCTGATCTTTATCCAAGAGTGACCTCCACTATCGCAAAAACAATCATCCCGGATATTACCAAAAAATACCGGGCTGTAAATAGACATGAAATATCTATATATCTCTATCTTATATAACTGGTCATGTTAAAAGTGTCAAACAATTTGTCTTTAATCGCTTATAGCTATAGAATTAATCATCTTGTTCAAAATGTATAAATCATGTTATATCCCACCCGTCTGATCAGCAGACTCATTATAACCATAAGCAGGCAAAGGTGCGGCATCTTCTTACAAACCTCTATTTGGAAAAAAACTGCCCTTCTTGAACCACTTTCCGGAAAAAAATGACCCGATCCCAATCCAGAAACAGTAATGACAACCTGATCAAAAATGCCGGGATTATCGGTTCTGCCACTCTCTTAAGCCGAATCCTGGGTTTTGTCCGGGATATGGTTACAGCCAGCTACCTGGGCACCTCAATCTACGCCGATGCCTTCTTTGTCGCTTTCCGGATTCCCAATCTCCTGCGCCGCCTTTTCGGCGAGGGGTCTCTGACGGCTGCCTTTATCCCGGTTTTTTCAAGCTACCTGGCCGCCGGCAAACGTACCGAAGCCCGTGATATTGCCCAGACCGCAATGACTTTAACCGCAATCTGTTTAACTATAGTAACGGTCTGCGGCATACTCTTCTCTCCGTTCATAATCTCGGTCATCGCTCCCGGATTCAGTGCCACCCCGGAAAAATATGAACTTGCGGTTTTTCTCAACCGGATCATGTTCCCCTACATTCTTCTCATCAGCCTGGTTGCCCTGGCGATGGGAATTTTAAATGCCGACAACCACTTCCTGACCCCGGCACTAGCCCCGGTACTGCTTAATCTCTGTATGATCGCCGCGGTTTTAGGGCTTACTCCATTCCTGGATAATGCGGCCCTGGCTCTGGCAATTGGAGTGCTGTGCGGAGGCCTGGCCCAACTCCTGCTGCAGCTTCCGGTTTTAAAAAGACACGGTTTTCCCTGGCGGCCGCGGTTTAACTTCCGCCATCCGGCCATCAAACGGGTGCTCATACTCATGGGGCCCTCTCTACTGGGGCTGGCAATTACCCAGATTACAATTTTCTGCAACACGCTGCTGGCCTCCTATCTGGTTGACGGCAGTATTTCATACCTCTATTTTGCCGACCGCCTGATCCAGTTCCCCTTAGGAATATTCGCCGTAGCCATCGGCACTGCGACCCTGCCAGCTCTCAGCCGAGCGGCCGCAAAAAATGAGTGGCATGAGTTTTCCGAAACCTTCTCCCTCGCTCTGCGCCTCCTGATTTTCATCACTCTGCCGGCCATGGCGGGCCTGATTCTATTGAGCAAACCAATCGTTTTTCTGCTCTTTGAAAGAGGCCAGTTCGGATCTCATTCAACCGTGATGGTGTCCCAGACAATTATTGCCTACGCTACCGGACTTTGGGCCTACGCCGGCCTCAGGGTCATCGTCCCTGCATTCTACTCTCTGCAGGACACGAAAACTCCAGTCAAAGTTGGCGCATTTACTCTGTTGATCAACCTGGTCTGCGCTTTCACCCTGATGCATTTTTTCCAGCACCTGGGTCTGGCCCTGGCCACTGCGATCGCCAGTGCCGTCAACTGTCTTCTGCTGTTGGCTCTGTTAAAGCGCCGTTTAGGAGATACGATTAAATTAACCGGCCTCTACCGGGCTTTCAGTCAAACCATTCTGGCCACCGTGATTATGATCGCCGTTTTACTGGGGCTGGATTTGATTCCGCTGATAACTCCCGACTACAACTCACACCTTCATGAATGCCTGCGCCTGATACTTAAAATTGCGGCTGCCCTGGGGGTCTATTTTATGTGTGCTAAAATCATGCACAGCCCTGAGCTGCAAGAGCTGCAGCAGCTGGTCAGCCGGCGCCGGCGCAAAAGTCAGAGTTAAGGGTGTCTTGAAAAATTAGAATTTTTGCTCTAGTGCAAGGCGAACATAGATTTTAACCACAGGAATACATTGAGTATTTTGAGGATTAAAATCTATGTTCAACGCCGCAATTGGGGACTTGTGCCCTTTGGGGTGAAAAGGCAATTTTTTGAGGTACCCTTAAGGACAATTAGGACCTGAAAATAGATGAAACACCGCAAATCAATCCTGATCCTGCTGCTGGCTGCAATGATCTTTTCGACTCTGGCCGGTTTTGATCTCTACCATTTCGCCCATAACGGCAACCGGCAGCCGGCCACCATTATCCTGATCACACCGGGAAGTTCACTCCGAAAAATCACTAGAACCCTTGCTGCAAATAAACTTATCAATTCCGAGCGACGTTTTATAATTTTAAACCGGCTCCGGCAAAGCTCCGCCTTCCTGAAAGCAGGAGAATATCAAATTGCAGCCGGGGCCAGCCCACTGGAAATCATCACAACCCTGCAGCAGGGTATCAGTCTTCAGCACAAAATCAGTTTCCCGGAGGGCTTCACCTTAAAGCAGATCGAAAACCGACTTACAGCCCGGCGCCTCTGCCCGGCCGCTGCGTTGACGCGACTCACAACCGACCCGGACCAGCTCAAAAAATGGCAGCTGCCGGCAACCGGCCTGGAAGGATATCTCTTCCCCAGCACCTACCATTACAATCATCAGACATCATGCCGTAAGATCATCGAACAGATGCTTGAAACCGGAAAACAGAGATTTCTGGAGATAAGTGCCGCAAGCCCGGCCACCCCATTTAACCGGCACCAGATATTGACGCTGGCTTCAATCATCCAGAAAGAAGCCGGCAACTTAGAGGAAATGCCGCTGATTGCCGCAGTATTCCATAACCGGCTGCAACGTAAGATGCGGCTGGCCAGTGATCCGACCACGATCTATGGTCTCGGCGAAAAATTTGACGGTAATCTCAGACGCCGCGACCTTAAGGATAGCTCTCCCTACAATACCTATCGCTTTAAAGGCCTGCCGCCCGGCCCCATCTGCAACCCCGGCAGTGATGCTATCCAAGCCGCCCTGAACCCGGCGGTCAGTGATTATCTCTTCTTCGTTTCCCGCAACAACGGCTCCCATCAGTTTTCAAAAACCTACACCGAACATAAGCGGGCCGTAAAAAAATATCAGCTCGGACATTAAAAAATATAAATACCCACTTCGGCGGGCAACGCAAGGGCAAGATTTTCACGGCAATCTCCAGCAGATTTATTGACATACAAGTGCGCTTGTTATACATTAGATATTGAGAACCATACCGCAACCAGCACCCTCGGTTAGCCTTGTCTGAAACCACGGCTTGCGGAGGAAAACCTAAATAGTTTTTCAAGGATTAATAACTGGTATAGAATCCTTTTGAGAAACAGAAACTAGACCAAAAGGACACCTGACAATGTCTGAATTACGCAAAGATCCGATAATTGACCGCTGGGTCATAATATCTCTGGAGCGGGGCAAGAGACCCTCCGAGTTCAGCAGTTTGAAACAGGAGAGAAAAAGCGGCTTCTGCCCTTTCTGTCCCGGCAACGAAGATGTCGTCCCGCCGGAGATCCTGGCCTATCGCCAGCCCGGCAGCCAGAATAACGATTCCAACTGGCGCCTGCGCGTGGTTCCGAACAAATTCCCGGCCCTCCACATCGAAGGCGATCTGTTGCGCCAGGGTAACGGCGTCTATGATATGATGAACGGCATTGGCGCCCACGAAATAGTAATTGAAAACCCCGATCATCAGGCTACTTTAGCAACCCTGCCGATTAACGCTGTGGAAGATGTTTTATGGGCTTTCAGAGATCGGATCCGGGATCTGGCTCGCGATAAACGTTTCCGTTCCGTCATGGTTTTCAAAAATCACGGTCTGGCCGCCGGGGCCACGGTAGAACACTCCCACTCGCAGATAATCGCTCTGCCGATTGTTCCAAAAAGAGTCCAGGAAGAGGTCGACGGAGCCAAGAAATATTACGACTACAAAGAGCGTTGCGTTTTCTGTGATATTATCCAACAGGAGATCAACCAGGGTGTACGTCTTGTCAGTGAAAACCATCAATTTATTGCAATCTGCCCCTACGCCCCGCGTTTTCCATTTGAAACCTGGATTCTCCCCAAGCGCCATTCTCATGACTATCAGAATAACAGCAAGGAGATGATTGAAGGACTGGCATTGATCCTCTCAGACACCTTGAAAAGAGTAAACCGGGTTCTCGATACGCCACCGTTCAATTTTGTTCTGCACTCCGCTCCGGTCAATCACCACGATGCCACTAACCACTACCACTGGCATCTTGAAATTATCCCTAAACTCACCCGGGTTGCGGGCTTTGAATGGGGTACTGGCTTCTACATCAACCCGACACCACCGGAAGAATCGGCAAGATTCCTGCGGGAGGCAAAAATCTGAGGGTAATAAAGTAAATGAATATCCTGTTTGCCGTATCTGAAGCCGTACCGTTTGCCAAAACCGGCGGTCTGGCCGATGTCGCCGGGGCCCTACCGGGAGCGTTGGCCGAACGGGGAGATAAGATCTTTCTCTTTCTCCCGCTTTATCGTGAAATCAGAGAAAAATATCAGGGGTTGACAACTGCGGCCGAGATTTCCATCCCGGTCGGAGATAAACTGCTTAAAGGCCAAATTGTCAGCCTTAAATCAAAACCCCAAAACCAGCCCGAAAACCTCAGCATCTTTTTTATTGCTCAGGAAAAACTTTTTGACCGGCCGACCCTTTACGGTCCGGCCGGAGCAGAATACCCGGACAACGGCATCCGCTTCATATTTTTCTGCCGGGCAATTTTGGAAGCGGTTCATATCCTCAACCTTAACATTGATATCTACCATGCTCATGACTGGCAGACCGCTCTGATTCCGGTTTACCTGAAAACCCTCTACAAAGATCGCCCCGGTTACCATGGCAGTTCACTTTTCACCATTCACAATCTCGGTTATCAGGGCCTCCAGAACAAAAAGCTGTTGCCGCTTACCGGACTGGGATGGGAGGAATTTACCTTTGAACGGCTTGAGTTTCACGATCAGCTGAATCTTTTAAAAGGCGGGCTGGTTTACGCGGACAAAGTAAACACCGTCAGCCGGGCCTACAGCCGTGAGATTCTGACTAAAGAATTCGGCTGCGGTCTGGAAACAGTTCTTGAGGAACGCCAACGTGATCTTTACGGCATCTTGAACGGCGTCGACTACAGTGAATGGGACCCGAACCGTGATCCCTTAATTGACAACCATTTTAGAATTGGTCGTATGACCGGGAAAAAAGCGTGCAAGAAAAAACTGGCCCAAGCTTTCAACCTGACCTGTCCGGAATCCCAGCCGCTGATCGGCATGGTCTCCCGCCTGGTGGAACAAAAGGGTTTCGATCTGATTCTACCGCTCCTGGAAAAAGCGGATGCGTTGGCTGCCAAATTTATTTTTCTCGGTACCGGCGATCATGAAATTGAGACAAAGCTGGAAGAACTTGCGCGAAAATTTCCGGAGCAAATCGCTTTTATCTGCGCTCATAATAACCGCCTTGCTCATCTGGTGGAAGCCGGATCTGATATTTTTATGATGCCGTCACGTTATGAGCCCTGCGGCTTAAACCAGATGTACAGTCTGCGTTATGGAACAGTGCCTCTGGTCAGAGCCACCGGTGGACTGGATGACAGTATAGATGACTTTGATACGCAAAAATGTACCGGTAACGGGTTTAAATTTTACAATTATACAACCGCGGATCTCAAAAAGACTATTGCTCGAGCACTGGCTACCTACCGGCACCCCCGACTCTGGCATAAATTGCGGGCGAACGGCATGCGCTGTGACTTCTCCTGGGCAAAAAGTGCTGTTGAATATAGAAAACTGTATGAAATAGTTTTGAAAAAAGCAGATTAAATAATCGGGAAAATGGACTATCAACAACGATACGAAACCTTAACCAAGGTTATCGAGATCAGCAGCTCAGCGATCCAGATCAATGATCGCCTCATGCAGACGGCTCACTTTCTCTGCCTCAAAGGGCTCGCACCGACAATTGCTTTCTATCTTCTGCAGCATCGCGACCGCCGGCTGACTCTGCGCTTAGCGGCCGACTCCGGCGGCAGTCTGCTACTCCCGGCACCACCATATAGTTACACCCCACCCGACCCGACTGATCCGCTCTGTACCCCGCTCTCGACGCGAACAGCTAATCCGCTTACTCCGGACTTAATAAACTCCGATGATATTTTCAGAAAGGCCCGACCCTACGGCTGGAGTCTACCGCTAATCGATGAAACCCATGCCTATGGGACTATGGTTCTGCTTCACCATGAACCTTTCACCATCGACGATAAAGATCTTCAATTTATGCTGGTAATCTGCCGCCAGATTGCCAGCAGTCTACGGGAGGATATTTTTAGAAAGAGATCACAAAATAAAGTTCGCCGATTAAAATTTCTCCATCGGATCGGAGCCCGTCTCAATGTCAGCGAAGATCTGCAGAGCATCTTTTCACAACTGCCGGATTCGTCCCTGAGCTTTTTCGTCCACTCCGCTTCAGTTCTTACCATCTATGCAACTGAAAACATGCCGTTGCAGATACTTGACCAGGAATTCAAGGATAAAACCCTGCGGGCGATAGGATTGGATACCAGCCGGGCCCAGATCAGCCGGGCCAAATTTACTTCCCAGCCCACGGTAGTCGATATCAACAGCCCATCGACTTCATCCTACCGGAACTTTTTTACCCGGTTCAGCGCCCATATAACTCTACCGCTGATCAGCCGCGGGGTCAGACTCGGAACCCTGGAATTTTTCCTCGACCAAGATCCCAAAGCCCAGTATCTGTTGCCGCTGGAAAAACCGGAGCTTGAGCTCCTAGAAATCCTTGCGGTTCATCTGGCGGCAACCGTGGAGCGAACCCAGACCCAAAGCCAACTCAACTCAGCCAACCGGGCCTCGCTTTTACGAACCCGCCAGCTGACGATCTCCCACCGCATGAAAAATGCCCTTTTAGCAGCCGACACGCCTGAGGAGATAAACCGGCTTACCCTTGGTGCGCTGGTCAGCGCTGAAGGATTTTCCTGCTCTCCGGCCATCTATATAGAATATCAGGAGGAGGGTAAATTCTGGCGCACTCGCTTCTATGCCAGCGACCCGGGAAGTCTGTCCACCGGTCACAACTGCCCTAAAATCACGGATGATTCCACGCCATTGGAGGTTCTGACATGCCACCTACTGCAGGCCAGCTCCGACCTTGACACACGTATCACACAAACTATGGCCACCCTTAAATTTGCCAATCTTGAGACCGCACCCAGTCGCTTGAAACAAGCTTTGACCGAAGCGAAACCAACGATTATTCCGGCCCAATTTGTTACGGTTCTGCACTCAAAACTAGCGGATTTAATCCCCGGCCGCGAGATTCTCATTATCCCGATCCCTGGCAAGAAACATTTAAAGGGTCTGATTTTGGCAAATGCCGACCGTATAAAAGAGCAGGATATCTCTTATATTACACTGTTCACGGATGCCGCGACTCTAGCTCTCGACAACACCGAACTCTATCAACAACTACAAAATTCACTGGCAACCTTAAACAATGCCCAGAGCCGGATGACCCAGAGTGAAAAGTTGATGGCTCTAGGCGAAATGGCCACCAGTATTGCTCATGAGATAAAAAACCCGCTCGTCTCCATCGGCGGATTTGCGCGCCGTTTACATAAACAGATTCCGGAAGAGAGCCGGGAGAAGGGCTACAGCCTGATTATTATGAAAGAGATCGAACGGCTTGAGGAGATCGTGAATAATGTGCTCTCCTTTTCCCGGACAGACAATAAAGTATTCGCCCCCAATGATATCAACCAACTGATTTTAAATATTACGACCCTCTTTACGCGAGAGCTGAAAAAACTTAACATCGAATTAAAGCTTCAGTTAACTCCGGATATGCCACCAGTTGAATGTGACGGAAATCAGATTAAACAGGTCCTGATCAATCTGATGAACAACAGTCTCCAGGCCATCACCGGCCGAGACGATGGTTCTGAAAAACACCGAATCACCATCCGTTCGACTCCATACTGCAACCTTGACAAACAGCAGGATCGGGTTTTAATTGAACTGGAGGACACCGGTGGCGGCATTAGGGAAGAAACTATCCACGATATTTTCAACCCTTTTTTCACCACTAAGCACGACGGCACCGGTTTAGGACTGCCCATCTGTCACCGGATAATCCTGAACCACAAAGGTGAAATCAGAATCCACAACCAGGTCGGCAGGGGGATTAAAGTTGTGATCTCTCTCCCGTTCAACCATAGTGACAATCATAACCGTCCGGTTAATTCGCACCGGCAAAAGGGGTAAGAAGATGGAGACTCGACAATATACAATTTTAGTAGTCGATGATGAGGAAAATATCCGCTGGCTCTACAAGGAAGAACTTGAAGATGAAGGCTACCGGATCGCGACTGCAGCTTCCGGTGAAGAGGCTCTGGCTCTGATTTCTGAACTGAAACCAGATCTCGTAGTCATGGACATCAAAATGCCCGGAATCTCCGGAGTTGACGCCCTGATCAAAATCAAGGAAATTGACAAAAACATCCCGGTTATCCTCTGTTCCGCTTACAGTGACTATAAACAGGACTTTTCAACCTGGGCCTCGGATGCCTACGTCGTTAAATCCAGTAATCTCGATGAACTCAAGAAAGCGATTACCAAAGTCTTAGGCGAACACCAGCCGTAAAATCTGGTCATGTCTCTATCTCCTTGGGAAACCGGATATTACCAACCGTTAATAAACCAACCGGACAATTTCCCCAAGAGATGAAATCAAGAGTGTCAGACAAGGTTTTATTTGACACTTTAGCCATTTTTTAGTACACAAATTGAGCATATCAGAAGATTATCCGACTAAAGGGGGATTAGCTCAGTTGGGAGAGCGCAGCGTTCGCAACGCTGAGGCCGAGGGTTCGAATCCCTTATCCTCCACCAATTCTTCAGAACCGCTGAAAAGATTCAGGCTT
>JAGGTT010000105.1 GCA_021163565.1 Candidatus Tharpella sp. | reverse complement strand
GCAAACTCCCGCAATTTTCATGGCAGATCACTTGTACAGCAGACCCTGAAACTAACACCCTTATCTACAAACGAAAAATAAAATTCAACCGGGGAATCATCCCGGCCCGGAATCCGGAATATGAAGAATTTATCACCGTAATCCGCAGTTTCCACCGGCCGGAAGCCTTACGGGTAATCTTTACGCAAGAATAATTTATCATAATACGATTTTTTACAAAAAATTCCGTCTTCGAAGATAATATGCCTTCATAAAATAATTATACATGCCTTTGACAGTCTGTAACCATGTTGACGTAACAAGATCATCGATTTTCTTTATTTTCACTGAGCCTTAGGGTCGCCGACCATATCAGCTGTAAGAGTAGTGACTGAGAACCCCCCATCGAAAGATTCCACCATAACTTGGGTGTGGGTTGCTCCACTCATGGTTATCTCCCAGGTAGCATCTTTTTCATAATCACTCTCATTTTCTACACAACTTTTGTCAGTACAGGCTAACATCCATTGGGCTACATGGCCATTTATTTCCAAGTTTAACTGCAAACTCTGTATGCCATTCTCACTCGTAATAAGATTCATACTACCATTTGTTACTACCAGAGCCCAGATCCCACCGGCAGTGTAATCGACCGTACCAAAACCACCTTTACCGGTGATCGGTATAGTTGCCGTTCCATAAACGGAGGTTGGTTCTCCACCAAACCCATGTGCATCCCAACCGAGATTCATTTCCCCGTTATACTCTATTGTCATCACATCTGTGACTATAACTTCACAAATATAAAGGATAATTTGATGTTCGCACCTTCGTAAAATTTCTTCTATCACTTCTTGTATCTGTTGGCGAACCGCTTCCGCTGCCGCAGTTAGTGATGGATCAGCAAATTCCGGTAGGCCTAATTTAGTCATCATTTGCCAATAACCATAAGCCTCATTTTTATAGTCGTGCTCACAGGGTGGTTCTGGTCGAGGTCTATTGAGAAAATCTTGCACCTCATGAAGAACTAACATTGCAATCTCATTTTCGCACGAATCATCACCTCCTTTTAGCATGATCTCTTTACAGATCGCCAAAGCATTACTTACAGCCTCTTGAGATTCGCTGTAATTACTGGAGCCTGACATCGGGATTCCTCCCAGAGCTATATTTAACAGAGCTTGACCTTCAGCCGCGCTGGGTTCTCCCCCACCATAATCACTCAAGTGAGAGATGTAACCTTCGATGGAGAATTCAGTCACTGACAAATCATCGATTGGAACAACAAACTCCGCTGTTTTAACATTATATAAAACAGCTATAGCCCCACTAGTTAAAGGTTCGGTAAGGATAACCTTGAGCTTTGCCGGCACGAGAAAGGTTGTCCCATCCGGCAAAATTTTGACCCCCGGGAAAACATTTTTGGCGATTGGGTCGGTTAATGAAACATTTAAAGATCTTAGAGTTATTTCAGTATCTTCCTGGAGGGCACCAATCGGGATCTCCAATGAGATAACATCCCCAAGCGCGTTAGTCGCAGTCAAAGTCCCCCCTAAAATTCCGATCGTTTTGGTGGATTCTGCAACTGGATCCATGTCAGAGCTGGAAAATGGCAAGCTCTCCACCACAGCGGCAAAAGGGCCAAGCTCAACATTCTTTTCCTCTCCCACCAGCGTGCCGGTAACCCCATATGCAGCCATGGAGAGTGTTGCAGTATCATCAGAGGTATTCGCCAAGGCCAATTTTGTCCACCAACCATCGCTATCGGCAAAGTGAGGAAATGCTAGAGTACCAGTTTGTTCTTTGACCGCAGTGTAACCGGCCAACCAACCATCACCACCCAATAGACCCAAACCGACAATCGGCTGATTAGCAGTAACTTCCAGATATCCTGTTTGATTGTCCAAGCTACCGAAAAGACCGGTTATTGTTTGTGGCATCATTCGGCCGAAGGAAGGAATGGCCGGGGTATTAACCTCTCCCACCTTAACTCCGTCATTATTAAAAGCTTTCAAAGTGACACTAGCTGCGGTTGACCCGGGATTGGCGATTGCAATCCCGGTCCATTTGCCGGAACCTTCTTGAAAATAGGGATAATATAACCTGGCACCCGCCTCGCCTGCTGATAAGCCAGCAATCATCGAGGTGCTAAATTGACCAAAAATCTCCATGGCAGCCACCGGCTGAGGCGCTGTGATCTTTAGCCACCCCGAAGTGTGTTTCCCTAAAGAGATCAGATTTCTGATGATTTGTGGAGTCATGCGGCACCCAGCAGCGATTTGCACCTCGTATATATCACCGATTGGATCCCCAGCATCGCTGAACGCAGCAATGGAGACTGTAGTGTTAACAGCCCCGGGATTGGCCACGGCAATTCCCGTCCACCAGTCCTGATCTTCAGCAAAATGAGGAATACAAATTTCGGTTGCGGCCGGAGCCGGGGAAAAACCGGCTATTCCGCCGGAATTTGTATGACCAAAGATCTCTAATGCGACTACAGGCTGACTCGAAGTCAGTTTAATCCAGCCAGTTTCAACTTTTCCCAAAGCAAAAAGAGTATTAATGGTGGCTGGTTCCATTTGGCTCTGGTGAGGGATAATTTGCTTAAAATCCTGGCCGATTTGTTTACCACTATCGTCATATGCCTGCATGGTTACCACGGCCGGTGTTTGTCCGGGATTGGCTACCGCAATCCCCGTCCACCAGGAAGAGCTATCGGCAAAATGAGAAAAGCAGATTTCAGTCGAGGCTAATACAGACGTAATAGCTGTCGTTCCGGATACTGGATGACCAAAAAGTTCCATCGCAACGGATGGCTGTAATGAAGTAACTTTCACTAATCCGCTATTGGCACTACCAGGCAGTGCCCATATCAATAAACAGCTGACAATTAATAATGATCTTATCAGATTAAAGGTGCACCGTTTCATAACTATCCTCCTTAGTTGAAATTGCTACTATGTATACTCGATAAGGCCGAATTTATGAGCCCAAGAAAAATATCTGTCCGAGATGCAAGTTGTACAACCTTTTTCATTCATTCTCTATTTGATTTTTTTCAGATTGACTCTTTTCCCTCACAAAAAAGGCCGGACAACTTTTTCTAGGCAACCCGGCCATCTTGCATGATCAATTTATAAAGCTAGCGCAAGATCCGAAGCTTTCCGACCCTACCTCACGATAGGTATGGTTTTATCTTGTCATATTTAATTATTATAATCTGCTAAACGTTAATGTCAATACTGCTTATGATATAAAAAATAATAAACTGTTGTTTTTGAAGATTACAGCTGTCCGCAAGGTAATTGCAACCCGGAATATGGGTTATTCTCTTCCACTTTTTACGAAAGAATAAACCAGTAACAAAAAAACCGGCATAAAGCCGGTTTTTTTGAGTTTTCTTATAACACGAAAAACAATCTATTTTGCCAGAGCCTTGACTACGGTTTCACCGATATCGGCTGGGCTTTTTACAACGTGGATTCCGGCTTTGGTCATGGCGGCCATTTTTTCGGCAGCAGTGCCTTTTCCGCCGGCGATGATGGCTCCGGCATGACCCATGCGGCGGCCCGGAGGTGCGGTCTGACCGGCGATGAAACCGATCACCGGTTTGCTCATTTTGTCACTGACAAACTGAGCCGCTTCCTCTTCGGCGCTACCGCCGATTTCACCAATCATAACTACGGCTTCAGTATCGGGATCGGCTTCGAAAAGTTCCAGGAGATCAATAAACTGGCTGCCGATAATCGGATCGCCGCCGATGCCGATACAGGTAGATTGGCCAAGACCGCGTTCGGTCAATTGGGCAACCGCTTCATAAGTCAGGGTGCCGCTGCGGGAGATAACCCCAACTTTGCCGGCTTTATGGATGAAACCGGGCATAATGCCGACTTTGGCTTCGTCGGGTGTAATCACTCCGGGACAATTAGGGCCGATCATCCGCGTATTTTTGCCTTTCATGAAGGCTTTAACCTTAAGCATGTCAAGGGTCGGGATACCTTCGGTAATACAGATTACGAGGGCAATGCCGGCATCAGTCGCTTCCATAATTGCATCAGCGGCAAACGGCGGCGGAACAAAGATCAGAGAAACATTAGCCCCGGTCGCTTTAACGGCTTCGTCGACCGTATTGAAGACCGGAACCTCATCCATCTTCTGGCCGCCTTTTCCGGGGGTTACACCGGCGACAACCTGGGTTCCGTAAGCAACACACTGCTGGGCATGAAACATCCCCTCGTTACCGGTAATCCCCTGAACCACAATTTTGCTATCTTTATTTACTAGAATAGACATTTCGTCTCCTTTATTTGAATGCGGCGACAACCTTTACGGCAGCATCGGCAAGCCCCCGGGCAACAGTCATTTCGATACCCGAATCCTCAAGAATTTTCGAAGCCTCTTCGGCATTAGTACCTTCGAGACGAACTACCAGGGGAACTTTAATATCAACCATTTTGGTTGCTTCGATAATACCGCTGGCGATCCGGTCACAGCGGACAATACCGCCAAAGATATTAACGAGAACCGCTTTTACGTTGGGATCGGAAAGAATGATACGAAAGGCGTTAGCCACCGATTCAGCGTTAGCCGCACCGCCAACGTCAAGAAAGTTGGCGGGTTCAGCCCCGGACAGTTTAATGATGTCCATGGTAGCCATGGCCAGACCCGCACCGTTAACCATACAGCCGACTTCACCATCAAGCTTGATATAGTTAAGGCCAAATTTGGAAGCTTCGATCTCCAAGGGATCTTCTTCTTCGAGATCTCTAAGTTCAGGCCAGACATTTTTGTGACGATAGAAGGCATTATCATCGAAATCAACCTTGGCATCAAGGGCAAGGACGCGGCCGTCACCGGTTTCAATCAAGGGATTGATTTCGACCATCGAACAATCCTGAGCTTCAAAAAACTTATAAAGGTTCATGAACAGACTGCTGGCCTGACGTACAGCTTTACCCTCAAAACCGAGTCCGTAAGCAATTTTTGTGGCTTGAAAAGGACGTAAACCAAGAGCCGGATCGATAAATTCCTTGAGAATCTTCTCCGGAGTCTCAGCCGCAACTTTCTCGATCTCCATACCACCTTCAGTACTAGCCATGATCACCGGACACTCACTGGCTCGATCAACGACGATACCGAAGTAGTACTCTTTTTTGATGTCCATCCCCTCTTCGATAAGCAAGCGCTTAACTTGCTTGCCTTCGGGGCCGGTCTGATGAGTAACCAGCTGCATGCCTAAAATTTCACCAGCTACCTTTTTGGCTTCATCAAGACCGTTAACCACCTTAACGCCGCCGCCTTTTCCACGGCCGCCGGCATGAATCTGAGCTTTGACCACAACCGTGCCCCCGCCTAACTCAGCAACCGCAGCTTCAACCTGATTCAGGTCGAAGATCGGAACCCCGTTAGGTACCTG
>JAGGTT010000037.1 GCA_021163565.1 Candidatus Tharpella sp. | reverse complement strand
CCGGTAGTCAATCTCAAGGTAACCATGGGAAAAATCAAAAAGACGACCCCTTTTTCACTCGTTGATCGCAGCAATTTCAAATACCCGGTTCTTATTGGCCGCTCTTTCCTGGCAGATACGGCAATTGTTGATGTCAACCGCAGTTATGTTCTATCGCCCTTGAGTGGAGAAAAAAAATGACCAACAAACTACAACTGACCCTGTTAATCGTTATCCTGATAGCTTTAGGCGTAGGCATCACGATCTACAAGGTGCAGGTCTTAGGCTTCTCTTTCAACCCCGACAGTGAAGTCAAAATCTGGACGGTTGAGAGCCGTATTGATTTTAAGACCGATGGCGGCCCGATTAAAATATCACTTAATCTACCGGACAACTACTATGGCCTTACAGTCACCGAGAGCATGCAGCAAGCATCAAATTATGAATACAGTGTTGTCAAAGATGATGACGGTGTCAGCCGGGCTGTCTGGAGCAGTAAAAACCCAAAAAAGGGCCCCCACCATATCTACTACCGGGCCACAATCTACCGGCACCGGAGCGCCCAGAAGAAAAAAGCGGCCAAACCCGTGCTGGCCCTACCGAGCCAGCCGTTTAAAGACTCCTATCTGAAGGCCGCAGACAACCTTATTAAAGCTACTCAGAACCCGAAAAAAAGTGTGGTGGAAAATAGTGTAAGCCTGATCAATGCCCTTAACGCACCGGAAAAGAGTGATGCTGTCACCCTGCTTCTGGATATGCCGCGGGAAACCGGCGACAAATTAAATCTGGCCCGGGATCTCCTGTTGAAAAGCAAAATTCCGTGCCGGCTCGCCAGGGGGCTGGTCCTGAACAAGAAGAACAATAAAACCAAACTGGCTAAATATATTGAGATATTTGACGGTAAAAAATGGCAGTTGATCAATCCGAAAACCGCCGACGTCGAAAACCAGGATACTTTTCTGCTCTGGCAGCGACACAATGAATCACTGGTTGAAATCGAAGGCGGCAGTAACGCCAAGGTCCGTTTTTCCTCGATAGAGTCCAGGATTCTAGCTAACAATGCCGCTATCAAAGGCGGGCACCACAAGCAGTCATGGCTGGTAAATTTTTCTATCTACAGCCTGCCGCTGTCGAGCCAGAACACTTTCAAACTGCTCCTGCTGATCCCTTTCGGGGCCCTGATTGTGGTAATTCTGCGAAACCTGGTCGGGATTCAGACTTCGGGAACCTTTATGCCGATCCTGATTGCCCTCTCCTTTCTCCAGACTACCCTGCTGGTCGGCCTCGCCCTCTTCATCATAGTCGTCTGTGTCGGTTTAATGCTGCGCTCGCTCCTGAGCCATCTTAACCTGCTGCTGGTGCCGCGGATCTCAGCCATACTTGTCTTTGTCATCATCATCTACCTAGCAATCTCAGTCATCGGCTTTAAAATGGGCAGCGAACTCGGACTTAATGTCACCTTCTTCCCGATGATCATCATCTCCTGGTCAATCGAGAGAATGTGCGTACTCTGGGAAGAGGAAGGTGGTAAAGATGTTCTGATTCAGGGCAGCGGCTCGCTTTTTACCGCCAGCGTCATCTATCTCTTCATGAAGAACAGCTACATCGGCAATATGACCTACGCTTTTCCGGAACTGCTGTTGGTACTGCTCGCCATAATTCTGATGATCGGCACCTACTCCGGCTATCGTCTGAGCGAGTTGCGCCGGTTTGAGCCGATGGGACAAGAACAGGAGAAGAAATGATGTTCATTACTACTCCGGGCCGTTTGCGCAAACGCGGCATTGTCGGCATGAATATGCGCAATGTTGTCTACATCGGCCAAAATAACAAACGTAAATTCTACCCCCGGGTTGACGATAAGCTCCAGACCAAGGTCTTGGCGGAAGAGGCCGGAATCGCGGTACCGCGGTTGATTGGCGTGGCCCGTTTTCAGAGTCACACCAAGGGCCTGAAAGATTTTCTCGCCCGGGAGCAGACCTTTGTTATAAAACCTGCTAAAGGCAGTGGCGGCAAAGGCATTCTCGTTATTACCGGTCGCGATGGTGAAGACTACCTCAAACCCAGCGGTGCCAAGGTTAACGACCAGATGATCCGCCGCCATGTCTCAAATATATTAAGCGGGCTTTTCAGCCTCGGCGGCAAACCTGACGTCGCCATGATCGAAGAACTGGTCAACTTCTCCGAAGTCTTTGACGGTTTCAGCTTCGAAGGGGTACCGGACATCAGAATTATTGTCTACAAAGGCTACCCGGTAATGGCCATGACCCGGCTTTCGACCAGAGAATCGGACGGTAAAGCCAATCTGCATCAGGGTGCGGTCGGGGTTGGCATCGATATCGGTAAAGGCCATGCCTTAAACGCGGTTCAGCATGGCCGGCCGGTGGAAATCCACCCGGATACCGGGCGCAACCTGAAAGAACTCATAGTCCCCGACTGGTCAACGTTCCTGGAACTTGCGGCCCGCTCCTACGAGATCACGGAGTTAGGCTATCTCGGAGCTGATATCGTTCTCGATAAAAAGAAAGGCCCCTTGATTTTAGAACTTAACGCCCGGCCCGGTCTGGCGATTCAGGTCGCCAATAATCACGGCTTGATTTCCCGGGTGAAACAGGTTGATGAAGAACTGAAAAAATGCCATCGAACCCCGGCCGAACGGGTCACTTTTTCGATGCAGAATTTTGCCGTGTAAGTAATGGCCGGAAGACCGACACCAGGCTCATCTCAACTCGACGTTTGTCATACAGACTGAAAGTCAACCCCGGGCAAAATCTGATAATCTTAATCCCGCCGCCAGTGGGCCGGATATCCATTTTCATATTAATATCTTAAGGAAATTATATAATGCGTAACTATTTTGCAACCTTCATCTTGCTTTTCTTCATGCTGTTACTTTTGAGTGCCTGCGGGGCTAAAGCACCGCTACCGGTGGCTTTTACACCACCGACCCACCGGATCAATTATCTTAAAGAAGTAAAACCGCTGCTCGACAAACGCTGCGTTGTCTGTCACTCCTGCTATAATTCACCCTGCCAACTTAAATTCAGCTCTTATGACGGCCTTGACCGGGGCGCGACCAAGAAGAAAGTCTACGATGCCACCCGGCT
>JAGGTT010000278.1 GCA_021163565.1 Candidatus Tharpella sp. | reverse complement strand
TTGTCATGATCATCAGCAGTGCGGTCTATTTCAGGTCGTCGGTAGACGAGTGAAACCGGGGCCAGATGGAAATTGCCCGGGACGTAAAAACGCATGATGCCATGGATTTCAAAACTTTTCCTGGAGGCAAATTCGATATGGTTGAAAGGGGTAAATGTGCAGGAGAAAAAGTTTTTTTGCAGAATCAGGCCGTTGCTTTTCAACGGCCTGATCTCCAGAGAACTTAAAGAGCTGGGTTCCACGAGTACGTCTGCCGGTAGCTCTACCCGCAGCGTGAAAGCTAAAGGATCGCCGATCCGCCCGCCTTTTAAGAGGCAAACAAGCTCGATTCGGCCGCCGGTTTCGGTATCAGTCCGAACCTTGAGCGAATCAGCAGATCCGGAGATCATAATTAACGGTATGATCAGAAGAATAATTTTTATAAATTTATTCATTATCTGATTTGGTGTCTGATTCGGTCGGCCGCTGGTGGCAGCCGGTTTAGGGCGTTTATTTTAGTCACAAAATTATCGGCCGGAGTGATTAGAGTCGAGGGGATTCCAGCGTGGGTGAGCTGCTCTTTAATCTGCTTTAAGAACTTTGTCATGGAGCGATTGTAACCGGGCCAGCGGCCCAGGTCAAGCAGGTACTCGTTGCCGGTTTCAGGGTCAACGCAGTCAATTAGGCCGGAAAGATTGTCAGGCATCTCTTTTTCTATCTCTTCAAGCAGCTGCAGAACCTTTATCTCATGGCCGGCAATGACCAGGTCAGCTTCATCTAAAGGATTCAATAAATCCGAGAGCAGAAACGTAAGGCTTTGAAAAGGTAGTTTTTTTAGATAATTCATACAGGAAGTTAAAGTAAATGATGATTTCTGCCGGGGTTGATGATGAACCAGGGCGGTAACCAGGGAGGTGAAATGTTCCAGGCCGGTTCCGGGTGGCAGGTAGAAGATAAGCTCATCGGCCCAGAGCAGGAGACCGAAGGTGTTGTTGGTGGTTAAGGCCGACCAGGCCAGGGACACAGCAATTGTATCCATCAAGGAGGTTTTACGGCCCCAGGCCATGGATGTGCTTAAGTCTAAAATCAGCATCAGGTTGTAGTGGCTTTCCGCCAGGAACTCACGCACGTAGAGTTTTCCGGTCCGAGCCCGGGTAAGCCAGTCGATCTGGCTTATGGGATCGCCCGGGCCAAACTCTCTTAACCCATCAAAATCGTAGCCGCTGCCCGGTTTAAGACTTTCCCATTCACCGGGCAGAAATTCGGCGACCCGATTTTCTGCGACAATCTTGAGCAGCTCTTTTTTCGAGAGCAGATCAGCGCCCGGTTCGGTTGATCCGGAGATAGCCATCAGTAAGCCTGAATCAGTTTCAACAACCTCTTGATTATAGTTTCCGGCATAATATTTTCGGTCAAGGCACGACTGTTGAGCAAAAGGCGGTGGCGGAGAATATGAGGCAGTAGTTTCTCGACATCAGCAAAATCGACATAGTCACGGCCTCGGTAAAAAGCTCGGGCTTTGGCCAGGGCCAGTAGTGATTCAGGGGCCCGGGGCGAGGCTCCGAGGCTTAAATAATCGTGGATTCCTGAGAGAAAACCATCGTCTCCGACCGGCCGGGGGCGGCTCGCGAGACAGAGGTTTAAGATATACTGCATAACCGTATCCGAGACCTTGACAAGATCGTGAACCAGTTTCTGGAGAGTAACAATTTCGGCCGCGGAGAAAAGAGTCGTCAGATCGGCGACCCGTTGATCAAAATCACTGTCTTTGCGCTGCAAAAGGAGCATCTCATCATCGTATTTTAAGTATCCAACCTTGAATTTAACCATGAAACGATCAATCTGGGCTTCGGCAAGGGGATAGGTGCCGACTTGTTCGATGGGATTCTGGGTGGCCAGCACCATAAACGGCTGGGGTACGGGAAAATGTTTCGCCTCAACACTTACCTGTCGTTCCTGCATCGCCTGAAGCAGGGCCGACTGAACCTTCGGTGAGGCTCGGTTGATCTCGTCTGCAAGAAAAAAATTGCAGAAAATCGGCCCCTTGCGATAGCTGAAACTTTCGGTATCGCGTTTGAAAATCATGCTTCCGAGGATATCTCCGGGCAGTTTGTCGGGAGTGAACTGAAAACGATTAAAGCTGCCGCCGCAAACCCGGGCAAAGGTTTCGACTGCCAGGCTCTTGGCAACTCCGGGAACCCCTTCGAGAAGGATGTGCCCCCGGGCCAGCAGCGTCGTGATCATGATTTCCAGGAGTTCTTCCTGGCCGACGACAACACTGCTGACAGCTGTTTTAAACTCTACGAGTTTTTCCGAATACTGGGTTATCGATTGATCACTCATGTAGGTTTTACCGGTCAAATAGGTCAGGGTCAGAAGATGCGGTTAATTCCGTCCGGGATTAAATTCAACTTAGCAACTAAACCCGGCCGCGTCAACAAATGATAAAATGAGTTAATTTGAATCTGAAATGAAATCTATATAGTGCAAGGTCAGGGGTTACAGTCTCGATCTGTTTTTATGGATGCACCTTATAACCTGTTGGGTTCTTGTTGTGTATGCTACAGGTTTGTGCGCTGACTGGTCTGTATTTTCTTGATCTGTTCATTGTTAACTCCGGCTTCTCCGGCGAAGTCGGGCCAACGGCGTACGGCTTCAATGACGCGTTGAACCATTTGTTCTGCGCGTGCTTTCTTGATGTCGGCCGCCTTGGCCAGGGCGAGTAAGTCTTCACGCTTAAACCCATCTCGCTTACCGTTCACGCTCATCTGGTGGCGACTCGTCCATTCGCCACTGGGGTTCCACGCATAGGAAATGTCAAACGCAGGCGACAGGCGCCATTCACCCCGTCGATTCATGAGAAAGGCTATGTTTTTTACGTGATCATCACAATTACGACCGACTACGTTGAAAATGGCACGCAGCACCAGCTGATCCATGTTTTTTCGAGGGAGTTCCATCCGCCGAATGACTTGGATCGCCTGCTCGTACGAATAGCTCGCAGGTTGCCTGTAGTCATAGTGGGCAATTGCCCCCAGGGACTGCATGTGCCATTTTCCACCGTTCGCAGACCGGTCAAATCTCTTCGTCATGAAGTGGCTGCGATCACCTTCATGATGAAGGCGGCACGTTGTCATCTCGATGCCGGCCTCGACCGCCATCAGGTGATAGGCATACTCGATTTTACCGTAGCCCTTAGGGGTGGCGACTTCTGTATCGCCGCTGCTGGTGATTCCATCAAATTTCAGTAGCCAATACTCAAAGCCCGTTCCAGCATCGACTTGTCCTGATCGGAATTCGTTGGTCTTCTGATTCCAGGCGAGAATTGCCTTAGCTCTGGCTCCGCCAGCTGAGGTTCCGACTCTAAGAATATCATTGATTGCTTCTTGGTTGTCGTCGTCGGAGAAGAGGCCGCCGACTCGGGCACGTTCGTCAAGGATCTGGTTTGCCAATTTGACGAGGCTTGCGACCTCAACTCCGCACTTGCTGGTTGGCGGTCCGAGTGTGGCAGGCTGGAATTCAAGAGCCCCCATGCCGCGGCTGCCGACATAGCAGAGGCGCTCTACCGGATGGAAACTTGCTGCAGTTCTTCCCTGTGAAGCAAGCCAGGCGTCAATGATCGCATTACCGTATTTGTCTGGAAGTGAGTCAGCAATTAATCCCGGCAACCCTTTGAAAGTATTTCTTGCAAGCGCTGGGAACTCATAGGGAAACTCGCCAAGCGGCATCATGAGCGGTGCCAACTGAATGCCGCTGTTGAGGAAGTCAGGCGTGTATTGGAAGACCCCGACCTCCCTCTCTTCGAGCCAGGTTATGGCACCGATTGCACTGCCCCAGAGAACGACGTGAGCATCATTATTCATTATCGTTCTCGCCGTCGTCACCCCACGACCAGGTTGGGAGTTTATCGTTGGATTTAGCCGGACGTGCGCGCTTACGCTCTCCGGCACCTATGCCGACCCGTTCAATTGGTCTCACCGTCGGATCCGGCAGCAGGGCTTCAAGGCTTTGCTGTATACTAAGCGCCATCATGATCCGAATGAAAGTGTCCATGGAGACACCTTGGCCTTTTTCAAGCCTACCGATGGTTCTTGACGAGACGCCGGCTTCCTCAGCGAGTTGTGCCTGAGTTATGTTACGGGAAAGCCTTATGCTTTCCAAACGCTTGCAGAGGGCGGCTTCAATCTGATCACTCGTTGCGATTGAGAATTCTATATTATAAGACATTTTTTACTGATTAACCTCCATTCATAGTATCAATAGGTAATATATTACTAATTAAATAGAAAGTCAAGTTCAATATTATAAATAGAAATATGTTGCTATTTAATATGATGATAGTCAATTTATCAGCAATATGTTACTTGTAAAAGTCAAGATGTCTTCTAGTATATATATAAAAGTTAGCCGATATTTCTGTAACCGGTAGTGGGGTGTTTTTCAGAATTTATAAAACGATTTCTGACTGGGCCCTTGACTGGGCTCGTGATTCGATTTTAGGAATGGGTTTTGGTTCAGGCTGTTTTTCTGCCTTTTTATTCTATGGATAATTGCTGTAAAGCTTACCCC
>JAGGTT010000204.1 GCA_021163565.1 Candidatus Tharpella sp. | reverse complement strand
TTACTCGATGACTGAAACCCCAGAACCAGACCGATGGTACAAATCATCAGCAGCCAATTCACCAACGGCACGTAGACCTGACCCATATGCCGGGCTGCTGTATGAATAATTTTCATCCGCGGCAGATAACCCAGTTGAATGGCCTGTCTGGTCAGGGAGAATGCTCCTGAAATAACCGCCTGCGAGGCAATGATCGTGGCCGCGGTGGCCAGGATGATAATGGGAATTACTCCCCATTGCGGCAGCAAAGCGAAAAACGGGTCACTGGCGGATTCTGGATGGAGCAACAGTAAAGCACCCTGGCCGAAATAATTAACCAAGAGGGCCGGCAAAACAAAAAAAATCCAAACTAGGCGGATGGGACGGGGACCAAAATGTCCCAGATCGGCATAGAGAGCTTCGGCACCGGTAACTACCAAAAATACCGCTCCCAGAACCAGGAACCCGTGGAGATGGTTATGCAGCAGAAACTCAACTCCGTACCAGGGCATAAATGCCGTCAGGATCCGGGGGCAGGCAACAATCTTTCCAATCCCCAGGAGCGCCAGGACACTGAACCAGATAAAAATCACCGGGCCGAACAGTTTTCCCATCTTTGCCGTTCCCCGACTTTGAAGCAGAAAAAGGGCAACCAGGATGATAATAGTCAACGGAATAATAAAGGGGGTAAAGTCAGGGCTGATGACTTTCAGCCCTTCCAGTGCGCTCAGGACAGAGATCGCCGGAGTGATCATCCCATCGCCATACAGCAGGCAGGCGGCAAAAAGGCCAAAAGAAACCAGTACCGGCCGCATACCAAGTTTCCTTAACCCCTGAGGACGAATAAGGGAAGTCAGGGCAATCACTCCACCCTCACCATTATTATCAGCCTGCAGGATAAAAGTCAGATATTTGAGGCTGACAATGATAGTCAGAGCCCAGAACATCAGTGACAGGACACCCAGAACATTGGCCGGCGTCGCTACAATACCATATTCTCCATGAAAACACTCACGTATGGCGTAAATAGGGCTGGTGCCAATATCCCCAAAAACCACTCCCAGAGCAGCCAGGGAAAGGGTCGCCAGATGTTGGGATTCCGGTTTACTGGCACTCTTTTTCGGAGTTTCTACTGCCATAAATCTCTCTGCAAAAGGATTTAAACTCAGTCACAATAACGTACACAACCTTATATCGTCAAGAACTACTTGGAGTATCCTCAAAAACTCGCCACTTCTAATTGTTGCCAATTTGATTGAGAGGTTAAACATTGCTGCCGAACGGTTTAGTGGCGCTCTCTTGCCGGACTGCAGGACATATCATTATAATACTGGACAAAAGCAATCTTTTAATGCTATAAAGAGAAATCATTCAACGATAGTGTTGGCAAAGTAAGGGGTTGTCGGGGAAATTTTTTCCTGTAACAAACCTTCTGCTTTGAAGAAGATTAAAATAGTAAAGCGGTTGTTTTCGGCAACGGAGGCAAGCGCTTTTTTGTTTTTTGGATCGGTTTTTTCCGATAGTCGATTTAGAACCTTGAACAGGCTCATCTGCAAGATAGATTTATTCCAACTTGAAAATTTAAGCTCGTATCCGGAAGATCGGAACTTTTTTAACTTGAATGTATTACGGAAATTATTATTTTCTCAATACATTAATAAGAATGTCCGGACGGGTTTTGGAGAAATATTGTTATGTCGTTTGAAAAATTGGGCTTATTGCCCGCTCTGCTTGAAACTGTAAAGGCTCAGGGTTATAAAATCCCGACCCCGATTCAGGCACAGGCAATTCCGGTGATTCTGGAAGGTCGTGATGTTCTGGGCGGGGCCCAGACGGGAACCGGAAAAACTGCGGCTTTCGCTCTGCCGGTGTTACAGAAATTGAATGAGACGGGTCGCAGAAGTAAGCATCCGCGCTGTCTGGTGTTAACGCCGACCCGGGAACTTGCGGCCCAGGTCGGGGAGTCGATGGCGGTTTACGGCCGGAAACTGCCGCTCCGTTCAACCGTGGTTTTCGGCGGTGTCGGAATTAATCCTCAGATTGATAAATTAAGACGCGGAATCGATATCCTGGTGGCAACGCCGGGCCGGTTGCTGGATCATTGCGGTCAGCGAACCGTGGATCTTTCCCAGGTTGAGATTTTGATTCTCGATGAGGCCGACCGGATGCTTGATATGGGTTTTATCCATGATATCAAGCGGGTTATTAAACTGCTGCCGGGAGAGCGCCAGAATCTGCTCTTTTCCGCGACCTATTCTAACGATATTCGGGGTCTGGCCGATAAGCTTTTACGCGATCCGGTGATGGTTGAAGTTGATCCTCGTAATAAGGCGGCGGAGAAGGTTGATCAGGTGGTGCACCCGGTAGCCCTGAAAGAGAAAAAAGTATTGTTGGCGAAACTTATTAATGATGGTGACTGGCAGAAAGCTTTGGTCTTTACCCGGACCAAACACGGTGCCAACCGGCTTGCGACCTACCTTGAAAAAGGCGGTATCGGGGCTGCGGCGATTCATGGAAACAAGAGTCAGACCGCGAGAACCCGGGCGCTTTCAGAGTTCAAACAGGGGAAGTTGAAAATTCTGGTGGCCACCGATATTGCTGCTCGGGGTCTGGATATTGCGGCCCTGCCGCAGGTGGTCAACTTTGATCTGCCGAATGTGGCGGAAGATTACGTTCATCGCATCGGCCGCACCGGCCGGGCCGGAAGTTCCGGTATGGCGATTTCGCTGGTGAGTGCCGATGAGCAGAAGCTGTTGCGCCCGATTGAGCGACTTTTAGGCCGGGATATTCTGGTTGAAAATATAGATGGATTTGAGCAGAATCAGGCGGACAAGGATGAAGAGACTTTTGTCAATTTCAACCGGCGCAGTCCGGGGCAGAAGCGGGGCCGCTACTCTAAACCCCGTCAATCCGGAGCGGGAAGAACCGGCGGCAACTCCCGGAATTCCAACCACTCCCGGGCACGATCGGGGAGTGCCGGCAACCGCTAGTTGCCGGTTAAACAATTAAATTGAAAAAGCCGCTTCAAGAATTTCTTGAAGCGGCTTTTTTTGCTTAAATCATGATCGTTTAAGGTGCGCGGGCTTTATGCGGAGGTATCTTTTTTACGTTTACTCTTGCTCCGGATCGGATGGGGGCGTGATGGGCGGCCCGGGCGTTTGTTACGATCCGAGCGCGGTGTCATTTGCTCTTTGTCATCAGCAATTTTAGCCTGAACTTTGCGGCCGTTGATCATCAGGCTGGAGAAGGTATTGATGATCTCTTTCGCAGAGCGGGTATCAGCTTCAATCAGGCTGAAACCGCTTTGGATCTCAATCCGGCCGACATGAATTCTCGGGCCGCCGGTACTGGCGTCATTGATTTCCCCGATCAGCCGGCCGGGATTGATGCCGTCCCTTTTGCCGACATTGATGTGAAAGCGGGTGAAGCGTTCACGGTCACTGCCGCGATCATTTTTATCACGGTTTTTGTAGGTTTTAGATTTGCCGTCCCGGCGCTCGTAATCCCGGCCGCTGCTGTGTTCGCGGCGGCCTCTATTCTCTGATTCATTGCTGTTAAGATCAGGGGCGTTGCGATAATAGTTTAAGAGCTGGGCAAATTCAGAGAGGACAAATCGTTTGATCAGCTCCTCTCTTTCCAGCGGGGCGAGACTCTCCATGATCGCCGGCAGAAACGGTTCAATCTGATGGCTGTCGATGGCGGACATCTTGAGCTCGTCAAGATAGTGCAGCATCCGTTGCCGGCAGATCTCCTGGCCGGAGGGAATCCGGCCCAGTTCAAATTTTCTTTTGAGCTGTCTTTCAATCTGTTTAATCTTATATTTCTCACGCAGGTGGGCAATGGCAATCGAGATGCCTTCTTTGCCGGCCCGGCCGGTGCGGCCGCTGCGGTGGGTGTAGGCGGCGGCTTCATCGGGCAGATTATAGTTGATGACATGGCTTAAGTCTTTGACATCAAGGCCACGGGCGGCAACGTCGGTGGCCACCAGAAGTTTGATGTTGCGGCGCCGGAATTTCTGCATAACATGGTCACGCTGGGCCTGGGCGAGTTCGCCATGGAGAGCATCTGCATTGTAGCCGTCATTGATCAATTTGGCAGCGATATCGCGGGTCTCCTGGCGGGTACGGCAGAAGATTATGGCGTAGATATCAGGGTTGCTGTCGGCAATTCGTTTGAGTGTCGGATAGCGGTTTTTAGCGGCTACCATATAGTAGATGTGACGGACATTTTCGATACCCTGATTGCGTTCGCCGATGGTCACTTCAACCGGGTCGGTCATGTAGCGTTTGGCAATGGCGGTAACTTCCCGCGGCATCGTTGCTGAGAAGAGTACGGTTTTCTTGGTTTTCGGGGTCGCGGCCAGAATCTCATTGAGGTCGTCCTGAAAGCCCATCTGCAGCATCTCATCGGCCTCATCGAGAACTACCGCCCGAATACTCTTAATGTTAACTTCGCCCTGTTTGATAAAGGCTAAAAGCCGGCCCGGAGTCGCGACAATTATCTGGGCCCCGGTTTTTAGCTGCCGGCTCTGGCTGACAATACTGGCTCCACCGTAGACGGCCACAATTCTGATTTTGGGAAGAAAATGGGAGAAGGCGCTTAAGTCTTTGTGGACCTGAACGCAGAGTTCCCGGGTCGGGCAGAGGATTAAGGCCTGAGTCTGCATCTGTGATTGATTCAGCATCTGGATCAGGGGCAAGCCGAAAGCCGCGGTCTTGCCGGTGCCGGTCTGCGAGAGTGCAACCATGTCATCCGCAAGCCGGGCCAGACGTGGAACCACCTCTTCCTGAATCGGGGTCGGGGTTTTAAACCCGAGTTTTTTGATGCCTTCGAGTAGTTCTGAGTTTAGGCCTAAATCGGCAAATGTGGTCATGAGAGTATTGCTCCAGAGTCAGAATTAAATCACTTGAAACCGGCCTAATACCACATAATGGATACTTATAGTAGGGGAATCTCGATTGCGGCTAAGGTGTGACTGGCTCGGTTTTCCAAAGAGAGCTGGTTTTGGATGTCGGCGCGGCGGGAAGCGGGTTTATTCTTTACGGCTTATATGGGACCAGATCGATGCCGTCAGGAAGGTGTTTGATGCCGCCTTTTAAGTCAATTACTTTGTAGCCGTTCTGCACCAGGATCTGGGCCGCTACCCGGGTGCGGCGACCGCTTCTGCAGATGATTGCGAACTCCACGTTTTTATCAACCACCCGGTCAAGTTGTTGAAAAAAAATTGCGGCATCATATTTACCGTTTTCATCAAAAAAAGTGATGGTCTTTGAGCCGGCAACAATCCCGGTCTGGCGCCACTCGCCCTCGGTTCTGATATCTACAATAGTTATATCTTTTGCAAAAAATGCGGCATCCGGGTAGGGGCCAGCGGTTTTGGCACAGGCGGTGGTTGATATTATCAGGGCCAGTAAAAGAAAATTTATAACTTGGGAGAGCTGGTTTTTTGAACTGCAGGGTGTTGCAAGGGGCATTGGGATTTCCTTCTTGCCTGATTTTTTCACTACAGGGCACCTCGAAAAATTGCCTTTTTACTCTAAAAGGGCACAAGTGCCACATTGCGGCGTTGAACTTGCGTTCTAATCGGAATACGCCTAGTTCGCTAGCATGTTATTTTTTGTTTTGTCAAGGGAATTGGATTGCTGGGGTGGCTAAATATTCTCATAAACCTACTTCGGCCAAAAGATATGTGTTTGCGGAATATCGTACTGTTTCATGATTCTATTTCGGAGGGGCTAAATTTCTGTGAGCCCACGAAATAGATTGTTGCATATATGAATTACGGTTTTAATGATAAAACTCTTGACATTGGCATACTGTATATAATAGAAGGCCCAATCTTGTGTATTTTTTATCAAGCAGGTGACAGTTTAATTTTTTTAAGGAGCAGGTTGTGAACCGAATAGTTACAAAAGAGGAGTTCTCAAAGAACCCCAGTGTTAAAATGATGCAGATTGAAGCCCCGCGGATTGCGAGAAAGGCTAAGGGTGGTCAGTTTGTAGTTTTTCGACTGAATGAGACCGGTGAGCGCGTGCCGCTGACGGTGGCTGATACCGATCCGGAAAAGGGTCTGGTAACGATTATTTTTCAGGAAGTTGGCAAAAGTACAATGGCCCTGGGCGCACTTGAGGTCGGTGATTGCCTGGCAGATTTTATCGGGCCTTTGGGTCAGCCTACCCATATGGGGGATTTCGGTACGGTTCTCTGCGTTGCCGGTGGTATCGGTATTGCTCCGACTCATAATATTGTCAAGGCCTTAAAGGCTAACGGCAATAAGGTTATTTCGATTATCGGGGCCCGGACCAAAGATCTGCTTTTCTGGGAAGACAAGATGCGGGATTTGAGTGATGAACTCTATGTCTGTACCGATGACGGTTCCTACGGTATTCACGGTTTAGTGACCAAGGTTGAGCAGGAACTGCTTGAGAAAAACCGTGAAAGTGGTGAAATCGGCCTGGTTATTGGGATCGGCCCTCCGATTATGATGAAATTTGTCTGCAAAACCTCGGAGCCATTTGGCGTTCAGACCCTGGTTTCATTGCCGACAATTATGGTTGATGCGACGGGAATGTGCGGCGCCTGCCGGGTAACGGTTGGTGGCGAAACCAAATTTGTCTGTGTTGACGGGCCTGAATTTGACGGTCATAAAGTTGATTTTGACGAGATGCTGAAACGTCAGGGCATCTATCTTGAACAAGAGAAGGTGGCGGTCGAGCGCTACCAGCACGGTAATGATTGTGGTTGCTGTGACGAGTGTGGAGGTGATCAGTAATGGCTGAAGAGAAGAAGGTAAACAAGGCAAAAAAACTGCCCCGGCATCCGATGCCGGAACAGGAGGCCAAGGTTAGAGCCCGCAATTTTGAAGAAGTTCCCTTCGGCTACTCAAATGAAACCGCGATGGCGGAGGCGAGCCGTTGCTTACGCTGTAAAAAACCGAAATGTGTTGAAGGCTGTCCGGTTAATGTCAAGATTCCCGAATTTGTCGGTTTGATCGCGGATGGTGATTTTATCGGGGCCGCGCACAAACTCAAAGAGACCAATGCTCTGCCCGCAGTCTGCGGCCGGGTTTGTCCGCAGGAGAGTCAGTGTGAGGCGCTATGCGTGTTGACGAAAAAAGGTGAATCGGTTGCAATTGGTCGCCTGGAGCGTTTTGCCGCAGATTATGAGCGTAAACAGGGTGAAATGCAACTCCCGAAAATTGCTCCCGCAACCGGTAAAAAAGTTGCCGTTATCGGTGGTGGTCCGGCCGGATTGACGGTGGCCGGTGATCTCGTCAAACTTGGTCATGATGTGACAATTTTTGAGGCCCTGCATAAAACCGGAGGTGTCCTGGTTTACGGGATTCCGGAATTCCGGTTGCCAAAAGCGATTGTTCAGGCGGAAGTTGATTATCTCAAATCTTTGGGTGTCAAAATTGTTGAGAGTTATGTGGTCGGCCGGATTGAGACGGTTGACGAACTGCTTGAGCGTTTTGATGCCTGCTTCATCGGCACCGGTGCCGGCTTGCCGGTTTTTATGAAGATTGAAGGTGAGAACCTGAACGGGGTTTACTCGGCGAATGAGTACCTGACCCGCTCAAATCTGATGAAAGCCTATCTCTTTCCCGAATATGATACCCCGATTGTCAAAGGCAAACGGGTTGCGACCTTCGGCGGCGGTAACGTAGCCATGGATTCATCACGGACGGCTCTGCGTCTCGGCGCAGAAAAATCCTATATCATCTATCGCCGCTCAATGGATGAGATGCCGGCTCGTGATGAAGAGATTCATCATGCTGGTGAAGAGGGGGTTGAATTTCTCCTGCTGGCTAATCCTGAGCGTCTGATTGGTGATGAAAAAGGCTGGCTGACCGGAGTTGAGTGTATTAAAATGGAGCTGGGTGAACCGGATGAGTCCGGCCGCCGGCGTCCGGTCGAAATTCCCGGGTCTGAGTTTGTGGTCGAAGTTGATACGGTGGTGGTTGCTATCGGTAACGGTCCCAATCCGCTGGTACCGTCAACGACACCCGATCTGAAAACCAACCGTTGGGGTAATATCGATGCCGATCTGGAAACCGGCAAAACAAGCATGACGGGGGTTTACGCCGGGGGTGATATCGTGACCGGTGCGGCGACTGTAATTGAAGCGATGGGGGCCGGGAAAAAGGCTGCTGTGGCAATTCATGAATATCTGCAGGATACCTAATGTATTATGACAGAACTTATCAATAGTTTTGTCAGATTAAGATCTCATTAAGTTTGACCAAGAAAGAGCATCCGGCTGGAACCGGATGCTCTTTCTTTTTGTTCTGCAATCAAAGTGTAATGCTGTTCTACTGATGCTCGGATATTTTGTCGACAATTTAAAAAAATAGTCAACTGGCGGTTATTGTTGTTCTTTTGCAATTGAGTAAAATTGTTAACTATTTTGCCGCCGAGAGAGTCTGAAAAAAATCTTGACTTTGTCTTTTTGATGGACTATGTTTTTTGCGATTTACGGTCTGTGTTGTTTTAAAATGGGCCGGCAGATAGAGGTTAACTTAATTCAATCTGCGGCTCGGTTTCCGGTTCAACCATCGTGTTGAACTCTTTTTAATGTTCGGTAACAGGGGGATTTGATGCCTGCTCCGCACGTCCTTGATTTTGTCTATGTCATCGTGGTTCTGGCTGGTGGTGTTATTGCCGGATTCGCGCCTTTCGTAATCTCCGATATCTTTCGTCCCCGGACTGTCAACAAGAAGACTATGCTCACCTATGAGTGTGGTATGGATCCGTATGGTTCCGCCTGGGATATTCGTTTCGGTGCAGCATACTACCTGTATGCCTTAATTTTCCTGGCCTTTGATGTTGATATTCTCTATCTCTTCCCGGTAGCTGCAGCCTATGATCGAGTACCTGGAATGCAGGGGGTTCTGGAGTTGTTTCTTTTTGTTGGAATTTTGACCATGGCCATCGCATATATATGGGTAAAAGGAGTTTTTACGTGGGCGATCAAGAGAGAGGAAAACTAGGGGTTCACTCCTATGCCGCTGAGCTTCAGGAGCGGCTGAAACGAGGAGAACCGGGAAATCTTGTAGTTCGAGATCCCGGGCCGCTGTTTCAAAATAAGATAGCCGATGAGATTTTTAACCTCTGCCGGGCGAACTCGCTCTGGCCGATGACATTCGGTCTGGCCTGCTGTGCGATCGAAATGATGAGCTTAGGAATGGCCCGTTTCGATATCTCCCGTTTCGGTTCCGAGGTTTTCAGGCCTTCGCCGCGCCAGAGTGACTTAATGATTGTCGCCGGTACGGTTAATAAAAAGATGGCTTCTGCCGTGATGACTCTTTATGATCAGATGCCTTCGCCCAAGTGGGTGATTGCGATGGGTAATTGTGCGATCTCAGGCGGCCCGTTTGCAGTTGAAGAGAACTATAATGTGATTGAAGGGGTCGATAAACTGATCCCGGTTGATGTCTATGTGCCCGGTTGCCCGCCGCGTCCGGAAGGACTGCTTGAGGGCATTTTGAAGCTTCAGGAGAAGATTAGCGGGGTTCGTCATCCGTTCCCCCAGAGGAAGATGTCCGATGCACCCAGCTACTGAGAAACTTGTCACAGCTCTTAGTGAACAATCGATTGTACTTAACGAATGCGATTATGCCGAGCGTGGCTACCATTTTGAGATTGATCTTGATGCGGGCCGGTTACGTGAATTTGCTCAGTGCATGCTTGAGCAGGAGATGTATCTGGTTTTTGTCGGCGGTCTTCATGTCGACCCCGCAATTGAAATTATCTATCAGTTCGCGAGTTATGACCGGCTCTGCCGGCTGGTGTTGCGGGTGGTAGTGGATAGCAATAATGCGATTCCAACTATCTCCGATATCTTCCAGGGGGCTGATTGGCACGAGCGTGAGACCCGTGATTTCTATGGGGTTATTTTTATTGATCACCCCAACCTGGTTCCCTTGATTCTGGCCGAAGAGGATGTTGATCTTAAACCTCTTCTGAAAAACAGTGATAATATTAAAGAATCAGCGGCGGTACGCTGGGTTACCGTGGAAGAGCAACCTGAAACGGATGAGAAGGCGGATACAGACTGATGGAAACTGCACAGCAAAATCTTGAGCCGGCAACCGACATCCCGCACGATAATCGCTACTATCTCAATATGGGGCCGCAGCATCCAAGTACGCACGGGGTTCTGCGAGTTCTTTTAGAGATGGACGGTGAGTATGTCATCGATCCGCAGCCGGTTTTGGGTTATGGCCACCGGATGCAGGAGAAGATGGCTGAGCATAAAAACTGGATGGCCTTTATGCCCAATACCGGGCGTATGGATTATGCCGCGGCCCTGCCTTACAACCACGGCTATGTCGCTCTGTTTGAGCGGATCTGCGGGATTGAAGTCCCGGCCCGGGCCGAATATATTCGGGTTATTACGTCAGAGCTCAACCGGATTGTCAGTCACCACCTCTGGATTGGTGCCATGCTTCTCGATATGGGGGCTTTCACCCCGATTCTCTATACCTTTGATGACCGTGAACAGGTACTTGACATCCTTGAAGATGTTACCGGTTCCCGTTTGACCTACTGTTACTTCAGGGTCGGCGGGGTCTGTAAGGACATCGACGACAACTTTGTCGAAAAAACCCGGGCTTTTATCAAGCGCCAGCGGGAACGTTTTGATGTCTACAATAAACTGGTTACCGGTAACATTATCTTTATCAAGCGAACCGAAGGGGTTGGGGTTATCAGTTTAGATATGGCTCGCCGTTATGGGGTTACCGGGCCGGTTTTAAGGGGTTCCGGGATCGCTTATGATGTGCGAAAAAACGAACCCTATTCAGTTTATCCAAAGTTTGATTTCGATATTCCGACTGGTCAAAACGGTGACTCATATGATCGTTATTTGGTTCGTTTGGAGGAGATCGAACAGAGTTTGCGGATTATTGAGCAGGCCCTCGATCAGTTGCCCGATGGGCCTTTCCTTGCAAAAGTTCCGAAAAAATTGAAGATGCCGACCGGTGATTCAAGCTTTGCGGTCGAGGCCGCTCGGGGTGAGTTGACTTATTATCTGGTTAGTGGTGGCGGTGATATTCCTTATCGTCTTAAAATTCGGGTGCCGTCCTATTCGAACCTGAGTGTGTTGCCGGAGCTCTGTCAGGGGATGCTGTTATCCGACCTGGTTGCGGCTATGGGCAGTATGGACTTGGTTATTCCCGAGATCGACAGGTAGGTTAAGCGTTACGTAGATTAAGCACTGAGTTTATTTTTAGTGGAGTAGTGATATGCCCCCTGAGTTATTACGAATGATCATCGCCTCTGTGATAGTGGTGGCCTTTGTTTTCCTTAATGCCATGATCTTAGGTTACATGGAACGTAAGGTCTCGGCCCATATTCAGCGTCGTCCCGGGCTGATGGAAGTCGGACCGCACGGGATTTTACAGCTTCTGATTGATGGTATCAAATTAATTGGTAAACAGCTGATAGTGCCCGAAGGTTCGAACCGTTTTTTGTTTCGGTTGGCGCCGCTGCTCTCTTTTGCTCCCTGTGTTCTGCCATTTGTGGTCATTCCGTTCAGTAAAAAACTGCAGATCGTGTCGATGGATATCAGCCTGATATTCATCCTCGCCATGACCTCAATCAATGTTATTGCCATCCTGGTTGCAGGTTGGGCCTCAAATAATAAATATTCACTTTTCGGCACCTTCCGTTCCGTTGCCCAGGCAGTTTCCTACGAAATACCAATGCTGCTTTCCCTGCTTTCAATCATCTTTATGACCAGTACTTTCAGTCTGCAGGGGATTGTCGCGGCCCAGAAGTACTACTGGTTCATTCTGGTTCAGCCGCTCGCCTTTATCATCTATTTTATTTCCGGTATGGCCGAGACCAACCGTGCCCCTTTCGATATGCCTGAGGCCGAGAGTGAATTGACGGCCGGTTTTCATACGGAATACAGCGGTATGGGGTTCAGCTTCTTCTTTCTCGCTGAATATGCCAATATGTTTACCGTCTGCTCAATCGCAACGGTACTTTTTTTAGGCGGCTGGAAAGGTATTCCGTTGCCGTTGGGTGACTTTACCGGTATTGTCTGGTTTATGCTCAAGGTATATGGTCTGCTGTTTGTCATGATCTGGATCCGCTGGACTTATCCCAGGGTACGGTTTGATCAATTGATGAGCTTTTGCTGGAAATATCTGATCCCTTTCGCCCTGGTTAATCTTCTCATTACAGCGGTAGTGGTTAAACTGATATGAATAAACGAGGATATTTTGGCGAACTCTGGTTCGGTGGCAAGAGTCTGCTGATTGGTCTTAAATTGACCATAGTCGAGATGTTTAAGCCGATCGTAACCGTTCAGTACCCGCGCGAGGAGTGTGACATCACCCCCAACTACCGCGGCCATGTCGAGTTGGTATTCAACCCGGAAACCGGTAAATGCGACTGTATTGTCTGCGGCATGTGTGCGAAAGCCTGTCCTTCTAACTGTCTTGTCGTTAAAGGTGAGAAAAAAGAGGGCGTGAAAGGTAAGATTCTTACTCAATTTTCACTTGATTTCACTAAATGCAGCCTCTGCGGCAGTTGTGTTGAGACCTGTCCGAAATCGGCGCTCGACTATTCGCAGGACTATAATATTGCCGGTTTTACCCGTGAGGAGTTTCATTACGATCTTATTGAAAGGCTTAATCGCCGGCATATCCAACCCCTTGCTGCGGCCGCCGGAGGCAACTGATGGCTTACGGAACCTTTACTGAAATTTTCTTTTACCTCTTTGTCGTCCTGATTATTTTCGGGGCTCTGGTGGCGGTGACATCGCCGATCTTGATGAAGGCGGTAATGGGGCTGGCGATGGCGATGTTCGGGATTGCCGGGCTTTACCTTTATCTGAACAGCCCGTTTCTGGCATTAATGCAGATTTTAATCTATGTCGGGGCCGTCTGTATTATGATTGTCTTCGGGATAATGGTTGGCTATACCCCGAAACAGTTGGCCGAATATGCGATCGGGCCGAAAAATACACTTCTGGCGATTGTGACTTCACTATTAACCCTTGGGGTGTTGTCATTTGCCCTGGTTAAAACACAATGGGTTCCGGCCACCGGTGCGGGTTCGGGAGATTACAGCCTGGCGCATCTGGGTGAGACTCTGATGACCCGTTACGGTCTGGCTTTTGAACTTATCTCGGTTATTCTCATGATTGCTATGATCGGAGCTGTGGCAATAACCTGGAATGGCAAGCGTAGGGGGATTAAGTAAGTGATTAGTTATACTCTTCATACCTATCTGATAATTGCCGTCTTTTTACTGGCCATAGGGCTTTACGGCATCATGCAGCATCGCTCAATGATCGGAATGCTGATTTCAATTGAGCTGATTCTTAATGGTGCCGGGCTTAACTTTATGGCCTTTAACCGTTTTCTGGCACCGGATCCGACCACCGGCCAGATTTTTACACTTTTTATAATGGGCCTGGCCGCTGCGGAAGCAGCAATCGCTGTGAGTTTGATCTTTGCGGTCTACCGGAAATATAAAACATCCGATCCGGAGCAGATTTCTGATCTGCGCGGTTAGCGGGGATATGAGGTTTTAAATAGATATGGATACGATTATTACCAGTAAGATCCTGCTGACCTCAGCCTTGCCGATGTTGACAGCACTGCTTGTCATGTTTTCCGGCAAAAAGCCAAATCTCCGGGAGTCTTGGTCGGTCATTGGCTCGATCCTGACATTTCTTTCAGTCTTAAGCCTATTGCCGCATATTCTGGCCGGTGGAACCTATGAATTTACTCTGGCGACTCTTTATCCTGGAGTGAATATCAAGTTTCATCTGGATGGTCTGGGAATCATCTTTGCCGGCACCGCCTCTTTCCTCTGGATTTTAGCCAGTTTTTACTGCATCGGTTATATGCGGGGCCTAGATGAACATGCCCAGACCCGGTTTTATGTCTGCTATGCAGTTGCGGTCGGTGCGGCGATGGGAGCCGCTTTTGCTGGCAGCCTGTTTACACTTTATCTCTTTTACGAGATTGTTTCCATTTTTACCTATCCGCTGGTTGCGCATCACCAGGATGCCGAGGGTTACGCCGGAGCTAAAAAATATATTGTTTATTTGATGTTTACCTCAAAGGCATTTTTATTGCCGGCGATGGTAATTATCTATATGCAGTGTGGGACTCTGGATTTCTGCTATACCGGCATTGTCAATGGTATTTTCCCTGCGGGTGCCAATCATGTTCTGGTTGCGGTCTCCTATTTTCTCTGTCTTTTCGGTTTTGCCAAAGCTGGGATTATGCCGTTTCATAACTGGTTGCCGTCTGCGATGGTGGCGCCGACTCCGGTCAGTGCCCTCCTGCATGCGGTTGTCGTTGTTAAAGTCGGGGTCTTTTCGATCTGCCGGGTTATGTTGTCGGTTTACGGCGTGCAGATACTGCATAATCTCAACCTCGGTATAATAACCGCCTATTTTGTCTCGTTTACTATAATTACCGCCTCAATTATTGCTTTGAGTAAAAGCAACCTTAAGGCTAGGCTCGCATATTCGACAATAAGTCAGCTCTCCTATATCATTCTCGGTGTGGCGATGCTGACTCCGAGCGGGATTACCGGTGGTTTGATTCATATTGCCAACCATGCCTTTTCAAAGATTACTCTCTTCTTTTGTGCCGGGGCGATTTTTGTTGCCACCGGGAAAAAAGATATCAAGGAGATGGGTGGGCTGGGTCGGCGTATGCCGCTCACCATGATTGCCTTCGGGATCGCCTCACTGAGTATGATCGGGGTACCCCCGTCCAGCGGTTTCGTCACCAAATGGTTTCTGGCACTCGGAGCTATGGAGTTAAAGAGCGTTGGTCTGCTCGTGGTGTTGCTAGTCAGTAGTCTGCTTAATGCCGGTTATTTTGTGCCGGTTTTTCTGAAAGCATTTTTCGGTAAGGAATTGCCTGAGGATGCGTCCATGAGCGGCTCGCTTGAGAATAATCGCTTAATAATGTTTATGGTTGTACCGCTTCTGATTACGGCAGCCATCTCAATGATTCTAGGTATTTACCCTGATCTATTTCTTAATATTATACATGTAATGGTGGGAGCATGATGGCTAAAGTTTTAGGTTATCTGCGGGCTCATGCAAAGGTCTTGAAATGGGTGTTTTTTGCCTATCTCATCGGGACTTTAGTTTTTGATTTTCTCGTGGAGAGACATCATCCGCATTTCTGGGGTGATTCGATTATCGGTTTCTGGGCTCTGTTTACGCTGTTCGGTTGTCTCGGGATGATAGTTTTCTGCAAGGGGCTCTCTCACGTCTGGCTTGCCCAGCGTGAGGATTTCTACGATAGAGAGGATTCAGATAATGTTGAGTAGTACGATTTTTCTCCATCCCGCCTCCTATTTTATTATCGGAGCCTTTCTGCTGCCCCTGTTCAGCCGGGTCAAAATTGCCCAGAAGGTAATTATTCTGATCGTACCGTTGCTGGCTTTCTGGCAGATACACGCGTTGCCGGAAAGTTTCGGAGTTTGTCATCTGATGGGTTTCGAATTGACCTTCGGCCGGGTTGACAAGCTAACCTATGTATTCCTTCATGTTTTTACTTTAATGGCTCTGATCGGGGCGGTTTATTGCCTGCATGTCAAGGAGACCGGGCATCACATTGCGGCTTTTCTCTATGTTGCTGGTTCTCTCGGGACAACCCTGGCCGGGGATTATCTGACCATCTTTATCTTCTGGGAATTGATGGCCTTTGCGTCCGTCTTTTTGATCTGGTACCGCAAGAAAAAACGTTCAATTGAAGCCGGTTATCGCTATCTCCTGGTTCATACTGCCGGCGGCTTGATACTTTTAGCCGGTATCTTTCTGCGTTACCAGAATTGTCACGATTTAACCTTCGACCGGATTCTGGTTGAAGGGGCAACGACAGCCGATTATCTGATTATGGTCGGTTTTATGCTCAATGCTGCAGTGCCGCCGATTCATGCCTGGCTTCCGGATGCCTATCCTGAAGCGACAGTGTGCGGGGCCGTATTTATGTGTGCCTTTACCACGAAAACCGCTGTCTATGTTCTGGCCCGGGCGTTTCCCGGCTTCGAGATGCTGGCAATCATGGGGGCAATCATGACTCTTTATGGTGTCGGTTACGCGGTTATCGAGAATGATGCGCGTCGGATTCTGGCCTATCATATTGTCAGTCAGGTCGGTTATATGGTCTGTGGTATCGGGATCGGTACAGCGTTGGCGATTAACGGTGCCTGCGCCCACGCCTACGCCCACATTCTCTACAAAGCGCTGCTCTTCATGGGGGTCGGTGCCGTACTTGAGATGACCGGTAAATCCAAACTTAATGAACTCGGTGGACTTTATAAGAGGATGCCGGTGGCACTCTTCTTTACAGTTATTGGCGGCATCGCCATCTCGGGTTTCCCGCTAACCAGCGGTTTTATCAGTAAGTCGATGATTATTGCTGGCGCTGGAGCGGATCACCGGGTTATTCTGATGCTGATGTTGAGCCTGGCCGCAGTTGGAACTTTCCTTTCAGTCGGTATCAAACTGCCCTATTTTATCTGGTTCGGCAAAGACTCCGGTGTGAAAGCCAAAGAGGCTCCCTGGAATATGAACCTGGCGATGGCCGGGGCCGCTTTCATGTGTATCTTTTTAGGGATTTATCCAGAGTATCTCTACAGGATGTTGCCTTTCGCGTGCGATTATCATCCCTATACCGCCTACCATGTTTCAGAAACTCTGCAGATCTTGGGCTTTACCGGTCTCGGTTTCTATCTTATGGTCAAATACCTCCATCCCGACCCCAAGAGCAATCTTGATGTCGACTGGTTCTATCGCAAAGGGTCGCTGGCCTTTATGTGGTGCGCCTGTAAGCCGATCAGTATTGCCAACGACTGGATCGGTGAGGTTTACCGTACCGTGGGCCTGCGCTTTACCATGCTGGTAGCTAAGGCTCTCTCCTGGTTTGACTGGGAGGGTATTGATTGGGCCGTGGACGGTTCAGCCAAAGGTGTGGTTAAGGGCGGCGATCAGGTACGAGCCCTGCAGACCGGCAAGATTCAGCAGTATATCGGTGGTGCGGTTGCGGCCCTGATGATAGTTTTGCTGGTAATCGTTTTTCTTTAAGCCATAGATTTGAATGATAGATAAATTCGTCTGGATGAAATCTTAAGAGACTTTGATTATGCACATGGAAAAATATCTGATCTTAAATACCTTGAGCTACCCGGTTCTCTCGCTGATTATGCTGGTGCCGCTGGTGGGTGCGCTGATAAGTCTTGTGATTAAAAATGAGACCTATTTGAAGATTCTCGGTCTCCTCGTGACGCTGATAACTCTGGTTCTGTCGCTCCCGCTCTTTACCTGTTTTGACCTGCATACGGCTAAATATCAGTTTGCTGAATTGCGGGCCTGGTTTCCGCTGCTCAAACTTCATTACGTGGTTGGGGTTGACGGTATCAGTGTGCTTTTGGTCCTTCTGACCACGTTCATTATGCCCTTCTGTATTCTCTGCTCATGGCGCTACATTAAAAAGCGGATGGGTGAGTTTATCTTTGTGACCTTGGTGATGGAAGCCGCAATGATCGGGGTTTTTATCAGCTTGAATACCGTACTTTTCTATATCTGTTGGGAAGCGATGCTGATCCCGATGTTCCTGCTGATTGCGGTTTGGGGCGGTACGCGCAAGGATTACGCTTCAATCAAGTTTTTTCTTTATACCCTCTGCGGCAGTATCTTTCTTCTGGTCGCGATTGTGGCACTCTATATTAAGACCGGAACCTTCTTTATCCCGGCCCTGATGGATCAGGAGTTCTCATTTGCCTATCAGATGTGGATTTTTCTGGCTTGCGCCTTGGCTTTTGCGATCAAGATTCCGATGTATCCGCTGCATACCTGGCTACCGGCGGCACATGTTGAAGCACCGACTGCGGGCAGTGTCATTCTCGCAAGTATTCTTCTGAAGATGGGCGGCTACGGTTTTTTACGTTTCTGTCTGCCGATGGCGCCTGCGGCAACAATTTACTGCATGCCTTATCTGATTGCACTCTCACTGATTTCAATTATATTCGGGGGCTATCTGGCACTGGGCCAGACCGATATTAAAAAACTAATCGCCTACTCCAGTGTCGGCCATATGGGGTTTGTCACTCTGGGGATTTTTCTTTTGAATGACCAGGGACTAAAAGGTGCTATCCTGCAGATGATCAATCACGGGATTACCACCGGCGGTCTTTTTATTATGGTCGGTATGATTTATGAGCGTACCCACAGCCGGGAGATTGCGGATAACTCGGCTTTAGGAATGGTGATGCCGATTTATGTTACATTCCTGGGTATTTTTTGTCTCTCTTCGCTGGCTTTCCCGGGTACCAACAGTTTTGTCGGGGAATTCCTGGTTCTCTTTGGTGCCTTTAAGAAGAGTGTAGTGGTTGGTTTCCTGGCGATTCCGGGGGCTATCCTTGCGGCTGCCTATATGTTGCGTTTGCTGCAGCGCATGGTCTGGGCCGACTCGGATGGTCATGCCCACCATCATGACGAAGCCGTTGGCGATGGTCATGCTCACAAGCTGGATGATCTGAGCTTCCGGGAACTTTCCATGGTTGTGGTTCTGGCGATTTTTGTCTTCTGGATCGGTCTCTATCCGGCACCATTACTGAATATTATGGATGCCAGTGTAACCCACCTGTTACACCAGATTTCGGTCGGTGGTAGTGTGGTTCCGGTTGATCCTCACAGTGGTCATCAAGCACTGCTTGAGCTGGGCAACTGGTGTAAACAGATGATGACGTTTTAATTGCGGGAACTGGGAAGCTGTTTATTCATTCGCAAAAACCATAGTATGGCCGAGTGAAAATTTAGCCATGAATTACAGGTAATTAAAATGCAAGCAATGCTTATTCTTCCGGAACTTGTTCTGATTGCTACAGTGCTGGTTCTTTTTGCCGCATCATTGAAAAAGATTAAAGGTACGACCTTAACCGTTATCGCCCTGGCCGGAACTTTTCTGACCCTGGTTGCAACCGTTTTAAGTATCAGTGCTTCGGGCACTATCTTTGCCGGAGCCTATCAGGTCGATACTCTTTCACAACTGATCAAATTTCTTTTGGGCGGTGGCCTCTTCCTGATCTTTGTCATGTGCCGTGATTTGAGCGGCATTGAAGAGGAGATGCAGAATGAGTTCTTCTTTTTTCTCAGTTTAAGTACTCTGGGTCTGATGATGATGAGCAGCGCGGTCGAGCTATTAACGATCCTGGTCTGTCTTGAGATCTCATCTTACGCCCTCTATGTCGTAATCTCATTTCGTAAAGGAGAAGGCCGGCGAACCGAGGTTGAAGCCGGGATCAAATATGTTCTTTTCGGGGCCGCAGCCACCGGAATCTCTCTTTTTGGAATCAGTTATATTTTCGGGTTGACCCATTCAACCTACCTTGTCGATATCAGTGCCCAGTTGCCGAACCTCATACAACACCAATCTATGGCTGTAATCGGGATGGTGCTGATGCTCTGCAGTTTTTTCTATAAGCTGGCGATGTTTCCGATGCATGCCTGGACTCCGGATATCTATCAGGGGGCCTCGAATGAAACTACCACCTTTATTGCGACCCTGCCGAAAGTCGGTGCCGCGGCCCTGTTGATCCGTCTGATCAGTATGACCGGTCCCAGTGTCACTGAATTTACCTGGGTGCTGGTTGTTCTAGCAGTTCTTTCCATGAGTTTCGGTAACCTTGCGGCGTTGGTACAGGATGATATTAAACGTCTGCTGGCTTATTCGAGTATTGCCCATGCCGGTTATATGATGATCGGTCTTTTGAGCGGCAATCAGCTGGGTATGGCGGCGGTGATCTACTATATTGCCGGTTATGTTCTCATGAATCTGGCCTGTTTCGTGGTGATCTACTATATTGCCCCTCGGGGAGAAAATATTACTTTTGAGGATCTTAAAGGTTTGTATCGCCGTTCTCCAATTCTTGCATTTACTCTGGCCGCCGGAGCGTTTGGTATGGCTGGGATTCCGCCGACGGTGGGTTTTACGGGTAAATTCGTCATCTTTACCGCGGCCTTGGAAAAAGGTTTTTATGGTCTGGTTGTTATCGCCATGGTCAATGCCGCAGTCTCCGCTTTCTATTATTTGAAATTGGTCCGGGCTGTCTACTGCCAGGGTGAAGAGGGAGCAGTTGAAAAAATAGAACTGGGTATCGGAGTCAAGGTTTTCGGGTTTTTCCTGATTGCCGCGATTATTCTGGTGGGGATTATGCCGCAGGGTTTGATGTCCATGGCCGATCAGGCGGTTGCGGCTCTTTTGTAGAGATAATGTACCTAAAAAATTAGCAATAAAAAAAGGGCAGTTTCCACTGCCCTTTTTTTATTGCTAATTTTGGAAGAGAGGTTGAAAAGGTACGGGCTTTTATGATAGAAGTGATGACGGTCAGAGTGGTGGAAAGTTTTGGATTGTTGAATCGCTACTGTTTTTGGCTTTGCTAAGTGATAAATTGAGGCCGCTGGATAATTATTAATTTTCTTTGTTAGTGCAAATTTCCCTTAGAACCGGTTTTTTAAAGGGGATTATTTTAATCAAGGGTAGAACAGCTTGTTACATAAACAACTCAGCGTTAAATTTCTGCTGATTGCGATAATTGTAATTCTTATTTCAGGGGTATCAGGAACGGGCAGTTTTTGTCTGGCCGGGTCTAAACTACCAGCGGAAAAGAGTTTCAAGGCGGCCAAAAAAGACTATTCCCAGTTTATGTCAGACTCGAAGGATTGGAGTAAGAGACGGCACTGGGAGGTCTTGATTAAAAAGTTTGACTCTGTGGCACGGGAATATCCTCGCAGTAAAAGGGCTGATGATTCACTCTACCTGGCTGCCGGTCTCTACTCATCACTTTACAACTATTCCGGCTGGTCAAGTGATCTTAAGCAGTCGGCAAAACGTTATAAACTCCTACGGCAGAACTATAATACGAGTCATCTGGCTGATGATGCGCTCTATAATCTCGGGTTGATAGCGCAAAAACTGGACGATGAAAAGGGCGCACGGGAGTATTGGCGGCAACTGCTTAAAGAGTATCCTGGTTCTGATATGTGTAAACGGGCCCAGGCTGAATTAGATGAGTCCCTCAGGACAAAAACTGCCGCTAAAAAGGCGGTTGTGAGAAAAAAAGCCCGGCTCAAAAAGTCCCAGCACCGGAAAACCGGCGAACCCCGACCGCCCGCCGCCGCTCAACGGAAGAAGAGTAATGGCTTTAAAGGTAAAGCCCGGATTATGGATTTGCGACACTGGTCTTCACCAACCTATACCCGGGTGGTTATTGATTTCGACCGGGAGGTTGAATTCAGTAAAGGTATTCTCAAGGATAAGCACAACAGTAAAAAGACCAAATCGATCTATCTTAATTTCAAGGATTCCGTGATCCCTGAGACGCGCCGCGAAATAATTATTAATGACGGGATATTACAGCGGGTTAAAATAGCTCAGTTTAATACCCGGACAGTCCGGGCCGTGATTCATGTCGGTAATATTGATCATTATAAAATTTTTGCTTTAAGTAATCCACCGCGGATTGTTATTGATGTTATCGGCGGCAATTATAAAAAGTCGAGTCGGAAAACGGTAAAACACCCGGCTAACCGATCTGGGGAAAAAACCGATGCTACGTTGAGTTTGGCCCAGCAGCTGGGGCTGGGAGTCGGAACCATCGTCATTGACGCCGGGCATGGCGGCAAAGATCCCGGAGCGTTGTCGCCGACCGGGGCGCGGGAGAAGGACGTCGTTCTTGATATCACCAAAAGACTGCGTAAAATATTAAAGGGTAAGCTTGATTTCAGGGTTATTACGACTCGAGATACTGATCGTTTTATTCCACTTGAAGAGAGAACTGTTATCGCCAATACCCAAAAGGCGGATATGTTTATCTCAATTCATGCAAATGCCAGCCGCAATCGTAAGGCCCACGGGGTTGAGACCTACTTCCTCAATCTCTCTACGGATAAGGAGGCGATGGAGCTTGCGGCTCTGGAGAACTCGACTTCGACCAAAAATATCGGGCAATTACAGTCTATCCTCAATGACCTGATGCAGAACTCAAAAATTAAGGAGTCAAGTCGTCTGGCCAGCTGTGTTCAGGCGGCGCTGGTGGGCAAATTACGCAAATCATACAGTAATGTCAACGACTATGGGGTTAAACAGGCTCCGTTCTATGTTCTGATCGGAGCCCAGATGCCAAGTATTCTGGTTGAGGTCTCTTTTATTTCAAATAAGATGGAATCCAAGCGTCTGGCATCACCGGCATATCGACAGAAAATTGCCGAAGGTCTGGCCGACGGTGTGCAGAAGTATATAAGTGAGATTAAACTTGCCCGCAGGTAAATGGCAATAACATCAGGAGGAGGCTAAAATGATTGAACAAAAATTTGTTTTACGTGATGATGAGATCCCTCGGCAGTGGTACAATCTGGCAGCGGACTTGCCTTCACCGATGGAACCGATGCGGACCCCGGATGGGGCTTTGGTGACGCCGGAGATGATGGCCCCGATTTTTCCGATGAACCTGATTGAACAGGAGGTGAGCCAGGAACGCTGGATCGACATCCCGGAACCTTTGTTGGCGTTGTTGTTAAGTTATCGGCCGGCTCCGTTGAAACGGGCAATAAGGCTGGAAAAGGCCCTGAATACTCCGGCCAAGATTTATTACAAGGATGAGAGCACCTCACCGGCCGGTAGTCATAAGCCAAATTCAGCGCTGGCTCAAGCCTGGTATAATAAACAGTTCGGAACCAAGCGTTTGACCACCGAAACCGGGGCCGGGCAGTGGGGCAGTGCTCTCTGTTATTCCTGTGCCCTGGTGGGTTTGGAGTGCAAGGTTTTCATGGTCCGAATCAGCTTCGATCAGAAACCTTACCGCAAGATCCTGATGGAGACCTGGGGTGGTACCTGTATCGCGAGTCCGAGTAACGAGACTGCCGCCGGGCGCCATTTTCTCGAACAGTTTCCCGATACTCCTGGCAGTCTCGGGATGGCGATTAGTGAGGCGGTTGAGGCGGCTGTCAGTGATCCGAGCGGAGACACTAAATACTCATTGGGTAGCGTCCTTAATCATGTGATGCTGCATCAGACGATTATCGGTCTGGAGGCAAAAAAACAGCTGGCTTTAGCCGGGGTCAAAAAACCGGATATAGTAATTGGTTGCGCCGGTGGCGGCAGTAACTTTGCCGGGCTCTCATTTCCCTTTGTCAATGATAAGATTAATGGTGCCGATATCACCATTATTCCGGTTGAGCCGCAATCCTGTCCGAGTTTGACCAAAGCTCCGTTCGCCTATGATTTTGGTGATACTTCGGGGATGACTCCGCTTCTGCCCATGTTTACCCTGGGCCATAATTTTGTCGCCCCGCCGCTTCATGCCGGCGGTCTGCGTTATCACGGTATGGCGCCACTGGTGAGTCAGGCGGTAGTCGAAGGTCTTTTGCAGCCGCAGAGTATCCCGCAGCTTGAGTGCTATGCTGCCGCAATCCAATGGGCCCGGACTGAAGGTACTATCTGTGCACCGGAGACCAGCCACGCGATTGCGGAGACCATCCGGCAGGCGAAACAGGCCAAGGAAGAAGGTAAAGAGAAGGTTATCCTCTTCGGTTACAGCGGTCACGGACTGCTTGATCTGGCCGGTTACGACGCTTATTTGCATGGCCGGCTGGAAGATTATGAAATCCCGCAGGCGAACTTTGATGAATCGATAGCTTCGTCCCTGAAAGGGATGCCGGAAGTCCATGAGAAACGTACCGGTAAATGGTAGGTTTAAATAGTTAAATAGAACCAAAAAAGCGCCCATAACGTGGGTGCTTTTTTGGTTTGTAAAAGGTTTCAATGTACCCTTATAAAGGTAAGAGAAAAAAGAATAAATCCACATGATTAAACGTATTTTAGCTAAAAAAAAATTATGGCTTGGCATAACTCTTATGCTCTCGGGCTGGCTGGTTGCCGGGGTTCTTTTCCTAAATAACCGTAC
>JAGGTT010000270.1 GCA_021163565.1 Candidatus Tharpella sp. | reverse complement strand
TTACGACACTCCCGTATGCCCGAAGCCACCGCCGCCGCGGCCGGTTTCATCAAGTTCATCGACCAGACTCCACTGACAGCGGGAGACCGGAGCGACAATCATCTGGGCGATACGTTCGCCGTCTTTAATAACAAAATCCTCGACGCCATGATTAATCAGAATTACTGAAATTTCGCCGCGATAATCGGCATCAATAGTGCCCGGCGTATTAACTAAAGTCACCCCGTATTTCGCTGCCAGGCCGCTGCGGGGACGCACCTGGGCTTCGAAACCCGGTGGCAGCGCAATCGCAATCCCGGTCGGCACCATAACCTGCTTTCCGGCGGCTAATATAACTTCCTCATCCAGCGTGACATAAAGATCCATGCCAGCCGCAGCTGCGGTCATGTAGCGCGGCAGCCGGGCCTCCGGCCGGAGGCGACTGATTTTTACTGCAATTTCATCACTCATAAAATTCCTGTTTCCCTACATGTTGCGAAAAATATCGACATCGGCGCTGCGGCCTAAAACCACCAGACGATCTCCCTTCTGCACGATTTCATCGGGACCGGGAACCAGTTGGTGAAACTTAAGCGGCTCGCCCTCTTTCTCCTGGGTACGCCGTTTAAACATCATCACCTGAAGGCCCAGACGTGAACGCACATCCAGAGTTTTCAGGGTCTGCCCGACAAAACTTACCGGAGCCTGAACCTCGGCCATAACATAGCCGTCCAGAAGATCGATCTCCTCAACCTTATCAAGCACCTGAATCGATGAAGTAATCTCGGCCCCGAGGCTGCGTTTAACGACTTCACGATTGTAGGCCTCGGTTAGCTGCCGCTGGCGGATAGCACCGACCAGTTCCCCGCTCTCCTCATCCAGAATCGGCAGTTCCCGGTAATCGGTATGGCCGAATAGTTTCATCACCTGATCAAGATCAGAATCCAGATTAACGGTCGGCACCGTATTGGTCGCCAGATCGGCGGCAATTAACAGGTCGGAGAGATCATCCTGATCCAGGATGGCCTGTCTGACCTCCTGCAGTGAGATCAGTCCCAGATATTTATTATTATCGTTAACCATGTAATAGATGGCATTAGGATGGTTGACCACCAGCTTCAGAAGCTGACGAAAATTGAGAGACGGAATGATTGTTTCGGGATTATGATTACAGAAATCCGCCACTTTCAGGGAACGTAAAACATTAAGCTCACGGCCGCGGAAGAGATCGATCCCGCGGCTCACCAGTTTGATCGTATAGATCGACTCCTTTTTCAACTTGGTGGTCAGCAACGTCGCGATAATGGTCGAGATCATCAGCGGCAGGATAATTTTGTAGTCATTAGTCATCTCGAAGATGATCAGGATAGCGGTAATCGGCGCATGAGTTGCCCCGGCAACCACGGCCCCCATGCCGACCATCGAATAGGCCCCGGAAGTGGCTGAGAGCGTCGGCATAAGCATATGTACAACCGCGCCAAAAGCCCCGCCGGTCATCGTCCCGATAAAAAGTGACGGCGCGAAAATCCCGCCGGAGCCGCCGGAGCCGAGACTCAAACTGGTAGCCAGGATCTTGGCAAAGACTAATCCCAGCATCATAATCCAGGAGATATGCCCGAGCAGGGCCATGTTCATACTGTTGTAGCCGACCCCGTAAACACCGGGGGCGATCAGACCCAGACAACCGAGCAGGAAACCGCCGAGCACGGTTTTCAGGACACCGTTCATTTTCAGCCGGTCGTCAAAAAAATCCTCGAAGAAACAGAGTACATTAATAAAAAGCAGCGCCACCAGACCGGATACAAGTCCGAGAATAGCATAGGGAATCAACTCAACCGGACTCACCAGATGGTAGGACGGGACTTCAAAAGCTGGGAAATTGCCGAGAAAATGGCGTGAAACCACGGTCGCCATAACCGAGGAGATAACGATCGGGCTGAATTGAGCAACGCCGAAATCGCCGAGAATAATCTCGACACTGAAGAGTGCCCCGGCCATGGGCGCGTTGAAGGCCGCCGCAATTCCGGCCGCAGCCCCGCAGGCGACAAATACCTTGGTTCGCTGGGCGTTGACTTTAAGAAACTGACCGACGGTTGAACCGATCGATGAACCGATCTGAATTACCGGCCCCTCGCGGCCGACCGAACCGCCGGAAGCGATACACAAAGATGAGGCAAGCAATTTTGCTACGGCCACGCGCGGCCGAATGCGGCCGTCTTTCAGAGCCATCGCCTCCATGACTTCAGGAACCCCGTGGCCTTTGGCCTCAGGCGCTAAGAAGTGGACGATCAAGCCGACCAGCAGGCCGCCGACGGTCGGCACCAGGATTTTCATGTAGATCGGTACTTCTAACAGAAATTCCAGCTCAAGCTCACCTGTACCCCAGAAGATCTTGCTGAAAAATTTTATCAAAAACTGAATCCCGACCGCACCGAAACCACCAAGCAGACCAATAATCACAGCGACAATCACCATAAAAATATGTTCAGTTGAGCGAAACTGGGCGATCGACTCATTAAACATGGTGATAATTTTTTTATACATTGTCAGGTAATGTTCCTTAATCCCTAAATTTTTCGAAAAAACTTAAAGAGAGGATTTTCCGCCAGGCGGAAACCTCAATTCTTAAAGCATCTTTATCATTACGAAACCAGGTCAGCTGACGTTTGGCGTAGCGGCGGGTCGCCTGTTTGATATCGGCAACCGCCTGATCAAGGCTGAGACGATTCGCCAGATGCTCAATCATCTGCCGGTAACCGATGCTCTGCAGAGGTTTAAGCGTCGGGCTGAAACCTTTTTCAAGCAGG
>JAGGTT010000059.1 GCA_021163565.1 Candidatus Tharpella sp. | reverse complement strand
TGAAGAAGGTTGTCTGGAGTTGAAAAAACGGATCGAAGGCGGGGAAGATTTTGCTAAGTTGGCCGCGGCCAACTCAAAATGTCCCTCGGGTCAGCAGGGCGGGGCTTTAGGGGAGTTTTCTCCCGGCCAGATGGTGCCTGAGTTTGATACGGTGGTTTTTAATGCTGAGGTCGGCAAGGTGCATGGCCCGGTTAAAACCGATTTTGGTTATCATCTGATCGAGATTACCGACCGGACAGAATAGGCTTTTTGAAAAGCCTGCAGCTGACGATTTTTTTACGGGGTGGCTTTTTGCCGCCCTTTTTTTTGCTTTACATTTAGCCAGATGGCGTTAATATAGAAAAATGGATGAATGCCGATTCACTTTGCACCAAATTGAAGGATATATCGCGACCCTCTATCTGCTGGAGTACCGGGATAAAGTTTTGTTGCTGGATGGTGGGGCCCGCCGGGATGCCGCCCGGGTCAAAATTTTTTTTGAGCAGGTTCTGCATCGTCCACTGTCGGACTTAAAGCTGATGTTGGTTTCGCATATGCATCCCGATCATGCCGGCGGGGCACCCTTGTTGCGCCGGCGTTCTGCAATACCAATCGCGGCTCATTATGAGATTGACCGCTGGTATCGAGGTGTCAGTGGCGCGGTTCAGCATATCGTTGACACCGTTTTAGGACACTACTCCGCGCGGCAACAGTTCGGAAAACTTGAGCGGGCCTGGTATCCGCGGCGGCTTAAACCCGATTTCCTGCTCCATGATCAGGATCTGCTGCCTCTTTTTTCTGACTGGGCAGCCTATCAGACTCCAGGTCATACGCTCTACGATATGGTTTTCTATCACCCGCAGGAGAAACTGCTTTATGTCGGTGATTTGATTATCCGGGTCGGGGATAAGATTGTCCTCCCCTTTCCGACCCTTTTCCCGGAGTTGATGACGGCATCCCTGCGGCACATGGCGGAATTGCCGGTACGGAAATTACTGCTGGCGCATGGCGGTATCATTGAGGTTGATGCTTCCAGCTCATTTTTTACTGATCTCCTGCCGCAGGTTGGCCGGTGTGATTATAGAAGTTTCAGAATGATTAAGCCGCTCTGTTCCCTGGCCCCCGATGTCAGGAGTTATCGCAAGTCCCGGATTAATCAGGATTAAAATCGTTGTCTTTATGGTCAGGTTGTGCTATGGGTAGATGGAAGTGTAGTATTATTTGAATTCAACAATTATGCAGGAGGTTTTTCAGATGATTAACAAAAAAGTTGAAACAACACTGAATGAACAGGTTAATGCCGAGATCTATTCATCCTATCTCTATCTGTCGATGTCAGCCTATTTTTCGTCGATTAATCTGGCCGGATTTGCGCAGTGGATGAAAGCTCAGGCTTTAGAAGAAATGGTGCACGCCATGAAAATTTACGACTATATAAATGAACGCGGCGGCCGGGTGCTTTTAAGTGCGATTGCGGCGCCACCGATTGAGTGGGAGAGTCCGGTCGTGGTTTTTACGGCTACCCTTGAACACGAGCAGAAGGTGACCGGCTTGATTAATAATCTGGTTGATGTAGCGATTGCCGAGAAAGATCATGCTACCAACATTTTTCTGCAGTGGTTTGTCTCCGAACAGGTGGAAGAAGAGGCTTCGGTTGATGAAGTTCTGCAGAAGTTGAAGATGGTCGGTGATCAGGGCCATGGTCTTTTTATGATGGATCGTGAATTGGGTGCCAGAACCTCAGCCTTGCCGGGAATGGCGGCATCTGAATAATTATCTGCAGCTGTTTGTACGGAACTTAAGTCAAGACCCCCAAAAGGAAATTTTTTGATGGCAAATCGTTTAGAGCATGAAACCAGTGCCTATCTGCGTCAGCATGCGCAACAGCCAGTTGACTGGTACCCCTGGGGTGAAGAGGCTTTAGCTAAAGCCCGAAGTGAAGATAAACCGATTTTTCTCTCTATCGGTTACTCCGCCTGTCACTGGTGTCATGTTATGGCGCATGAGACCTTTGACGATGCTGAAGTTGCCGGAATCTTAAGTGAGAATTTTGTCGCGGTCAAGGTTGATCGTGAGGAACGTCCCGACCTTGATCAGATCTATATGTTGAGTTGTCAGTTTCTTACCGGGAGCGGGGGCTGGCCGCTGTCAGTTTTTATCACGCCTGAGGGGCTGCCCTTTTTTGCCGGCACCTATTTCCCTAAGCAGAGCAGCGATAAACTCAAAATACCGGGTTTTATCGAGATTCTGCATTATCTCTCGGAGCACTGGCGAACCGAGCGCACAGCCCTGGTTGCGAATGGTGAAAAAGTAGTCGATTTGCTGCGTTCACAGCTTCAGATACCGGCTGTGGACGAGGTCTTGAGTGTTGATCTTTTAGGATCCGCGGCCGAACACCTGAGTGAAAATTTTGATTCGGAGAATGGTGGTTTCGGCGGTGCCCCAAAATTTCCAACTCCGCATCAGCTGCTTTTTCTGCTCCGCTGGCACCAGCGCAGCGGTTCTGACATTGCGCTGTCAATGGTGGAAAAGACCTTGGATAAGATGGCCGCTGGCGGTATTTTCGATCATCTGGGTGGTGGTTTTCACCGTTACTCGGTTGATGGCAAATGGTTGATCCCCCATTTTGAAAAAATGCTCTATGATCAGGCGATGATGGCTCTGGTCTACACGGAAGCCTTTAATATCAGTGGGAAGAAACTCTACAGTGAAGTTGCGGCCTCGATATTTGCTTATGTTGAGCGTGATCTTCAAGGTGAAAAAGGTCTCTTCTACGCGGCTCAGGATGCCGATAGTGACGGGGTCGAAGGGGCTTTTTACGTCTGGAGCAAAGACCAGATTAAATCTGAGCTTGGTGAATTTGCCGGTGAAATCTTCTGCCGGCATTATGGAGTTGATGAAGCGGGTAACTTTCCAGAGATTGAAGCCAGCAGTGTCCTGCATCTGCCTGACGATGTTGAGGGCCAGGATTCAGCCGACCTGGTTGATCGTCTGGCTGCCGACCGCGAAAAACTTTTTGCTGCTCGTTTACGGAGAACGGCGCCATTTATCGATGAGAAAATTGTTACCGCCTGGAATGGTTTGATGATTGTGGCTCTGGCCCGGGCGGCAACGGTTTTTGCCAACCCCGCTTATTTGCAAACGGCGGAGACTGCGGCCTTTGCTCTGCAGGCGGCTGCCGGGCGGGATGAGGATCGATTGCAGCGTCTGGCCGGACAATCTAATTCGACGCCGGCTTTTCTTGATGATTATGCTTATCTGATCTGGGGGCTTATTGAAATTGATCGTGCCGGCGGTGATCCCTGCTTTCGGCAATGGGCCGCTAAACTTGCGGTTTCGGTTAATGATCTTTTCTGGGATAATCAGGGGGAGCGTTTTTTCTACAGCGGCAGTGATGCCGAAGCGTTGATTGCCCGCAACCTTGAGCTTCATGACGGGGTTCTACCCGGCAGCAACTCAGTTATGATCGCCAACCTTCTGCAGCTGGCCGCCAAAGAGGGAAATCCGGAGCTTATGGCGCAGGCCGAAAAGGTTTTAGGCCGCTGTGCCGGTTCCGCCGCGAAGACCCCGCTTCTTTATCTGCACTACTTGACTGTTCTGGGCGACTATCTGCCTTGATGGCAGTGTACTTTTAAAGAGTGTCAGGCAAAATTTTTTCCTAGTTATCCCGGCGCTTTTTTAAGTAATCATATACCTGTAACCGGGTATGATTGAAAGATTGTCTTTTTGACCAATTACGGCGTTAGGTTCAAACTTTAATCCTCGAAATACTCAATGTATTCCTGTGGTTAAAATTTTTGCCTGCCTTGTGCTTGAACAAAAAGTTTAATTTTTCAAGATGCCCTGAGAAATTGGGGGCCGTTTCGTGAATGCAATTCTTGCCGTAAGTATTCTGGTGACCGCTGGTCTGCTGGGTGGCAGTCTGGCCCGGCGTTTTCGCCTGCCGTCGGTTACGGGAAATATTATCGCCGGAATTATCATCGGGCCCTACCTGACCCATCTCTTGAATCATGAGATTGTCTATCACACCCTGAAGCCAATTTCTGAGATCGCTTTAAGTCTGATTGCGGTCTCGATCGCCTCCCATCTTAAATTTCGTCAGATCGCGGAGCAGGCTCTAAGTCTGCTGACGATCGCACTATCGCAGGCCCTGCTGGCCATGGTTGCGGTTTTCTTTTTTTGTAACTTCTGGCTTGACAACTGGATAATCTCTTTGCTGTTGGCGACCATCGCCGCCTCAACTGCTCCCGCCGCGACCCTTTCGGTTATCCGGGAAACTGAAGCCGATGGCCCGCTGGTTAAAAATCTGCTGTCGGTGGTGGCTTTAGATAATGTTCTGGCGATTGTTATCTTTGTCCTGGTGTCGGTTTTTATCAGCAGTCATCTGGACGGCCGGATCGGGTTTGGAGATCAGGTATTAAGGGCCGGACAAGTTCTCGGTACGGCCCTGGCGGTCGGTGTCTGCGGCGGCCTTCTAATGATTATTCTGGCCCGGCAGCTCAAGGAAAAGGCGCATTTTGTCTCTCTGCTGCTGATGGTCATCTGTTTTACCACCGGAGTCTCCCTGTGGTTCGAGATATCACCACTGCTGCCTAACATGATTCTCGGTTTTGTGATTACCAATTTCTCCTCCTTCGACCGTCAGATTCTGACCTCAATTGAGGATTTGGAACCCTTTCTTTATGTCTGCTTTTTTACCCTGGCTGGAACCCACCTTGATTTGCGTCTTTTGCCCTCTTTAGGAACCGTCGGCACCATCTATATCCTCGCTCGTTACGGGGGTAAATTCTGTGGAGCCGGGATCAGTGCCTGGCTCAGCCGGGCTCCTGAACCGGTAGCCCGGCTGCTTGGTTTCTGTTTGATCCCCCAGGCCGGGGTCGCGATTGGTCTGGTAGTCGCAATTCAGGAAAATCCTCATTTAGCCCCCTATGA
>JAGGTT010000142.1 GCA_021163565.1 Candidatus Tharpella sp. | reverse complement strand
CGGTATGACCACTGCAGCTCTTTTCTTTATTCTTTTTCTCTGCCTGTTTGCCGGAATGCCGATCGCTTTAGCTCTGGGTCTTTCGAGTATCACGACTATTCTATTTTTTTCTGATACTTCACTGGCATCGATTGCCTTGAAATTTTTTGAGTCCCAGTCGGAACACTATACCTTGCTGGCAATTCCCTTCTTTATTCTCTCTTCAACCTTTCTTTCGACCGGCGGGGTTGCTAACCGGATTATTAATTTTGCCATCGATTGCATTGGTTGGATTCGCGGCGGCCTGGCCATGGCTTCGGTTCTGGCTTGTATGATCTTTGCCGCAGTTTCGGGATCTTCTCCGGCAACGGTTGCGGCGATCGGTTCGATTGTTATCGTCGGGATGGTCAAAGCCGGTTATCCGGAGAAAATGGCGGCCGGCGTTATTACCAATGCCGGAACCTTGGGTATCTTGATTCCGCCTTCGATCGTGATGCTGGTTTATGCCGCCGCTACCGAAGAGTCGGCGGCCCGCCTTTTTATGGCCGGTTTTTTACCGGGTCTCATGATGGGTTCAATCCTGATGGTGGTTATCTATATTGTTGCCCGGGTCAAGGGGCTTCCAGCTCAGCCTTGGGTGGGGTTCAGGAACCTCGCACGTTCCGGATTCAGTGCTGGTTGGGGATTGATGCTGATCGTTATTGTCTTGGGATCAATTTATGGCGGTATCGCCAGCCCGACCGAAGCGGCGGCGGTTTCAGCCGTCTATGCTTTTTTTATCGCGATTTTTGTCTATCGTGATATGGGGCCCCTGGAGGGGGTGGCCTGGGTCAAGAAGGGTGAGTCGCTGGGCAATGCGATAATTCGCAATCTCTGGCTTACGGTGACGGCTATACCACGCTCTATTACACATCCTGATGTGCGCAAGGTGTTGCTGGACTCCTCCAAGGTCTCTATTATGCTGCTCTTTATTATCGGCAACGCGATGCTCTTTGCCCATGTTTTAACGTCGGAGCGGATTCCCCACATGTTTGCCCAGGCGATAGTCGGTTGGGGATTGCCGGCCTGGGGGTTTTTGCTGGTTGTCAATATTTTCCTGATCCTTGCCGGCGACTTTATGGAGCCTTCCGCAATTATTTTGATTATGGCGCCGATTCTCCTCCCGATTGCCCGTAAATTGGGAATTGATCCAATCCATTTGGGGGTAATTATGGTGGTTAATATGGAGATCGGGATGGTGACGCCGCCGGTAGGCTTAAATCTCTTTGTTATGTCGGGGATAACCGGGCATAATCTAGCGTGGGTTTTGAAGGCGGCTCTGCCGTGGCTTTCAATTCTCATCGTATTCCTGATACTGATTACTTATTTCCCGCAGATTTCACTCTTTCTGCCGGAGTACATCGATCATCTCAAAGGCTATTAGATGATAGTTGAGTCAGATTTTGATTTATTTGATTTTAACCTTAACTAAATTATTACTAAGCTAAAAATTAGATTGCTATAATTTTTAGCTTGCATTTTAGATTAGGATTTGTTAAGAACTGCATCTAAGGTGGTTTTTAATTGCACAAATCGTGCGTTTCTATAGATTGTTCAGGTTGAATTTAATTGTTTGACAGGAGGAAAAAATGAGTAAGAGAGTTGGCTTGATTCTGGCGGCTTTGCTGGTAGTGGCTTTTGCCATTCCTTCATTTGCAGCCGATGTTAAAATCAAAGGTGATTTTAACAACCGTTTTATGGTCTATACTGATCATAATGACTGGCTTGACAGTGAAAAAGGTGTTTTGAAAGATGGTTCCTCGTCCGAAACCTGGGGTGAAGCTAAATACCGGATGTGGTTCGATGCTTCAACCAACGATGGCAAGGTTAAAGGGGTTTATGCTTTAGAGATCGGTGCGCTTGAATATGGTAAACCTTCCGGTAGCCCGGCTGGCAAAAGTACTGGTGGTAGTTACTCCGGGGATACTATTAATATCGAAACCCGCTGGCTCTATACCGACTTTCAACTGCCCTGGGCCTGTGAAAAAGCCCGTATCCGCATGGGTCTGCAGCCTTTTAAGGTAAACAGCTATTTCTGGGCTGAGACCATTATGGGTGTCACCGGTGATTTCGCTTTTGGACCGGTCAATGTTAATCTTGCATGGTTACGTCCGGTACGGGATGAGACCAAAGATCCTGATGATGATATGGAAGATCTTGATGCTTTCTACGCTCGGGTTAACTTTTCACCGATTGATACGGTTAAAGTTGGCATTTTCGGCGTTTACATGACTGGAGATGGGGATGATGATCCCACCGCTCCTGGATACAAAGGTGTCAGCTCTCAGTATTACCAGGTTAAACATCTCGGCAATAGAACCGACCTGGATCTTTTCAACTTAGGTGTTGACGGTAAAGCTGATATTGGCCCGGTATTTGTTAACTGGGATCTTATCTATCAGACAGGTAGCGTTGACAGTACTAACTTCAGTGAGAGTTATAGTGGCTGGGATTACAATAAGGGTAGAGCTGACGAAGATTTCGATGTTAGTGCCTGGTTTGCGCACATTGATGTCGGCATGAATTTTGGCGCTGTAAAATTAACCTATACCGGTTGGTATGCTTCCGGTGATGATGATGCCAGCGACAGTGATTTTGACGGTTTCATGTCTGTCGATATCGACCGGGCTGACAGTATCTGTATTATGGAAGGTGGATTTGTTGATGATGACTACTTTTCTGAGAATGTCGGTATCCTCGACAAAGGTATGATTTTTAATAAACTGGCCCTCGATTTCAAAGCCAGTAAGAAGTTGAAAGTCGGTGCCTCCATTATCTATATGATGACGGCTGAAGATATTGAATATACTAATCCTGAAACCGGGAAAGAATATAGTGACGATCAGATTGGGTTTGAATTCGATACCTATCTGAAATATAAAATCTATGACAATCTTGAGTTTGCGATTAATGCCGGTTACCTGTTTGCTGGTGATGCGATGGATTTCTTCGAAAGAGACAGCCGCGATTCTACGACACATTATGACAGCATGGATGGTAGTGCCGATGAAGATATCTTCTTGAGTACCTGCCGGATTCGGTATAAATTCTAACATGGACTTTTAGCTCGCTAGTAAGTTACTGAAAGAGTTTGTGCTTGAAAGGAACTTCCAAAAAGGGAAGCGGTTAACCGCTTCCCTTTTTCTTTGCTTTTTACTTGAGCTATTATAGCAAAAAGGCTATATGTAAGGGGCAGAAGTTAGAGGATTAAAGAAAGAGGTTAAAGATGCGTATAAGTTTGTGGGGGAAATGTTGAAGTCTATATATAGATTGTGTAGAATATCTATACCGATTGTTTTCTGTTTTGTGCTGATCATTTTGCCGGCTGTTGCAACCCCGGTTTCTGCGGCCCCGGCCCCGGCTCGTTTCAGTTCTTTATCCGGTTATCTGGTGCAGGCCGGTCCGCAGGGGATTGTCATTGACTGCGGCCGTAAAAGAGGGGTGGCGGTTGGTGACCTTTTTGCTGTGCTTGAATCAGGACAACCTCTGGTTCACCCCGTAACCGGCAAGCAACTGGGGGCTCAGGAGAGACTTGTCGCCGCACTTAAAGTTATTCGGGTCGAGCCCGATTATGCGATCTGCCGTCCTCTTAACCGCTATCTCCGAGCTCGGTTGAACCGTGGATCTCGGATTAAGCGTTTTTCCCATATGGCGGCAATCTTTATAGATCTTAACGGTAATGATATTGATCTATTTTCCCGGGTGCGTGAAGTTCTGCCTCAGCTTAACTGGGCCGATTACGGGGTCGGATTGCGGCATCGGCAGGCGCTTAACCGGCCCGGTGCTCTGGGCGCGATGGGTTATGATCTCTATGTTGTTAACCAGGGCTCAAAGCTGACTTTTTATAATGGTGATCAGGAACTGGTCGCCGCCTGGAATGCCGATCAGTTTACCCCGGGTGCCGGAGCAGCGGCTACCGGAGTTCGGTCGGGGACGCCTGAGAAAGGCCGGTATGATCTCTCTACTGCTGAACAGGATCAGGTGCTTTTAAGCCGCTACCGGCAGTTGGCAAAAGTAAACCTGGTAGTTAAGGGGATGGATGTCGGTGATCTTGAAAATGACGGTACGCCCGAGATAGTGTTTACCGATGGCGAGAAAATTTATGTTTATCAGATTATTCGAAACACCCTTAAATATAAATACCGTTACCATTTTGACCGCTGGGGTTCAATTATCAATATTCAGGTAGGAGATATAACCGGTGATCACAAAGATGAGATTATAGTTAATACCTTTAAGGAGACTGAAGATGGTTTCTCCTCATTTGTGATCGCCAAAAAAGATGGTAAATTCCGAATCATAGCTGATCATATACCCTTTGTCATGGGTCTTTTAGGCGGCCACTCAATTGCCGATAAGGGAGTCCATTTTGTCGGCCAGGGATTTGTTGAAGAAGATCTTTTCAGCAATCAGGTTGCCAAGCTTCACTTTGTCGAAGGCAAAATCAAATCAGCCGGTAGATTCAAAGTTCCAATGGGTTTTACTCTTCCTGGAGCCGTCTATGCTGATGTTAACAACGACCGCATAAAAGAGCTCTGCTTTATTAATAAACTTAATTTTCTTGAGATTTATCAGGGGAGTAAGCGGCTCTGGGTGAGTGAGGAGCGCGTGGCCGGGTCCCTCCATAATATTCAATATGAAGTTGGCACGGAGAAGGTAAGTTACACTGAAAAACGCCAGATATGTTCACCTTTAAGGGTTTATGACGTCGATGGTGATGGTCTTGATGAGTTGCTTTTGAATGATAATGAGGCCGAAATGTCGACCGCTATCGGAGAGTACGGCTTTCTTAATAAAGGTAATATCAAGATGGTAAAAAACAGCGGCCGCGGTTTTGTCATTCGCAAGGTAACCGGAGCCATGGAAGGGCCCCTACAGGGACTGCAGATAATTGATGGCGAGCTACTTTGTGCAATGGTTAAACGTGGTGATGACCTGTTGAAACTCTCCGGTAACACCTACCTTCTGGCTTTTCCG
>JAGGTT010000190.1 GCA_021163565.1 Candidatus Tharpella sp. | reverse complement strand
GGCAATCCACCGACATTATGATGACTCTTAATCACTGCCGACGGCCCCTTAAAAGAGACACTCTCAATCACATCCGGATAGAGGGTTCCCTGCGCCAGAAAATCTACATCCTCGATTGTATGCGCCTCATCTTCAAAGACCCGGATAAACTCATTACCGATAATTTTGCGTTTCTTTTCCGGATCGGTAATTCCGGTCAGAAGATCCAGAAAACTGCGGCTGGCATCGACATAGCGCAGGTTCATTTTGAAATGACGGCCATACATCTCCTGCACCTGGGTGGCCTCATCGTGACGTAAAACTCCATTATTGACAAAGATACAGGTCAGTTGGTCGCCTAAAGCTTTGTGCAGAAGCATGGCGGCCACCGAGGAGTCTACCCCGCCGCTCAAGCCTAAAATAACCTTACCGCTCCCGACCTGGGAGCGGATATCGGCAATCGTAGTCTCGATAAACGAATGCATCGTCCAGAGACCGTGACAACCGCAGATCGAGTAGACAAAGTTCTTTAAAACCTGCTGGCCATGTTCGGTATGAACCACTTCCGGGTGAAACTGCAGACCCCATACTCGTTTTTCATGATTGGCAAATGCTGCGATCGCGGCATTCTCGGTCGCTCCAATCGCTGAGAAACCATCCGGCAGCCGGAGCACCTTATCGCCGTGACTCATCCAGACCTGCTCCGGAAAATTCAACTTTTCCCACAAGGGATCATCGGTTAATGATTTAAGGCTGGCCATGCCAAATTCACGCTGTTCCGAGTGGCCGACCTCGCCGCCAAGCTGTTCCGCAATCTCCTGCATACCGTAACAGATACCTAAGATCGGAACCTTAAGTCCAAAAACTCCGGCATCGACATGCGGCGCACTGCTGCCGTAGGTACTTGAAGGTCCGCCGGAGAGGATAATCCCCCGGGGAGCAAATTTACGGATTTTATCGAGATCAAAGTTGAATGGATGAATCTCGCAGTAGACTTTCTGTTCACGTACCCGGCGGGCAATCAACTGGGTATATTGTGAACCGAAATCGAGAACCAGGATCTTCTCTACATGAATATCATGCGGCTGCATATTTTTTCCTTTAATTATTCCAAACGATAGTTGGGAGCCTCTTTCGTAATGATAACATCGTGAACATGGCTCTCACGCAGACCGGCCGGGGTTATTCTGGTCATCTTCGTATCATGCCGCAGCGCTTCGATCGTAGCACATCCGGCATAGCCCATTCCCGAACGCAGCCCGCCAAGCAGCTGATAGATACTGGAGGAGAGGTAGCCTTTATAGGGAACCCGGCCTTCAATCCCTTCCGGCACCAGTTTTTTCTGATCATCAATCCCATCCTGGAAATAGCGATCCTTACTCCCCGACTGCATTGCTCCCAGAGAACCCATACCCCGATAAAGTTTATAACTGCGGCCCTGATAGAGAATGGTTTCACCGGGACTCTCTTCAGTACCCGCGAACAGGGAACCGATCATCACAGTCTGCGCCCCGGAGGCAATCGCTTTGACAACATCACCGGAAAATTTTATGCCGCCGTCGGCAATCATCGGGATGCCGTATTTTTCCGCGACAACATTACAATCCATCAAGGCACTGACCTGCGGCACCCCGATCCCGGCAACAATTCTGGTCGTACAGATCGAACCCGGTCCAATACCGATCTTGATGGCATCAGCACCAGCCTTGATCAGAGCTTCGGCACCGCCGGCGGTTGCCACATTTCCGACTATCAACTGGCAATCAAAATCTCTCCGGGTCGCAGTTACGGCATCGAGTACCCCCTGACTATGGCCATGAGCGGTATCAATAACAATAACGTCAACACCAGCCTTAAGCAACGCTTCAATTCGAGTTTCACGGTCATCCGTAATCCCGACCGCGGCCCCGACCCGTAAACGACCCATGCCGTCTTTACAGGAGTCCGGATATTTGCGGGTTTTCTCAATATCCTTGATCGTAATCAAGCCCTGCAGATGATTTTCATCGTCAACCACCAGCAGTTTCTCAATCCGGTGTTCATGCAGCAGAACTTTGGCCTCATCCATACTGATCCCCTTCGAGACGGTCACCAGATTATCCTTGGTCATGATATCTCTTAGAGAGCGCTCCATTCGGGTCTCAAAACGAAGATCACGATTGGTAACAATCCCGACCAGCTGATCACCGTCGACAATCGGCACTCCGGAGATACGATATTTCTCCATCACTGCCAAGACTTCGTGTACTTTTCGATCCGGGGCCATAATGATGGGATCGACAATCATGCCACTTTCAGATTTTTTTACTTTATCGACCTCAAGAGCTTGAGATTCGATCGACATGTTTTTGTGAATTACCCCAATTCCGCCTTCACGCGCCATACAAATCGCAGTTTTGGATTCAGTCACCGAATCCATCGCCGCACTGATCAGCGGAGTATTGAGTTTTATATCTTTCGTCAACCAGGTTGATAAATCAACCTGGTTCGGCAGGACGTTGGAATAATTCGGCTGAATCAGAACATCATCGAAGGTAAAACCGGTTGTAATATTTGGTGCTTTCATTATGTCTCTCCACAAAAATTCGGGAACCACAATCTCTAACCCGGGCGCTACCCGCACCCAAAGGCACTTCTGTAAGTCACTAATTAAAAAATTGTGCAGCCAGTTCAACCTCTTTCCGGCTGCCGATGTACACCGGACTGCGTTGATCAAGATCGTTACAATCGAGGTCCAGGATTGGCCTGCGGCCGTCAGTCGCGGCCCCGCCGGCCTGTTCAACCAGATAGGCCATCGGGTTAAGTTCAAATGGCAACCGCAATTTCCCCTGTTTCGCGGTCGTGGTCGCCGGATACATGAACAAACCACCGCCTTTCAGAAGAATCTGGTTGATATCCGGGACAAATCCCCCGCTGTAGCGCAGTTTGTAACCATCAGCCTCAAATTTTGTCACAATTTTTTCGTGTTCCGGCAGATAGTCACGCCGGATCCCACCGGGACTGAAAATATTACCCTGCTCACGTATCTGAATAAACTCCCGGGTCAGAACATACTCGCCAAGATCATTCAAGGTAAATTCATGGACCCCGTCGCCGGCACCATAAACCAGGGTCGTACGGGGACCGTACAGAACATACATCGCCCCAACCTGCCGGCGCCCGTTCTGCAGAGGATCATCGCCGGCATAAATCGCCACAATGGTGCCAACCGCGAGGTTGACATCTACCAGTGAAGATCCGTCCAAAGGATCGTAACAAACCGAGAATCCGCCCTTACGGTTACGCCGCTCAAAGATTATAATTTCACTTTGTTCCTCGGAGATAATTCGGCTGACCCGGCCGGTATGATCGAGACGATCTTTAATTATCTCATCGGCCACGACATCCAAAGCAAGCTGATCCTCGCCATAAAGGTTACTGGTTCCAGCCAGGCCAAGATCACCGGTTCGCATCGCGTGATTAACATATTTTGAGGCCACGCCAACCTCATAGACAATACTGGCAAGCCCCATCTCTATGCCACTCTTCATGAGATGGCTCCAAAGACCACGTTTGACATGCTTCTTAATATTCATACGTTTCTCTCTTTTCCGGAGCAGTCACTATCTATGCTTCTATTTCTCTCCGGCAATAGTTTCACAGATATTAAAACAGTGATCACCAATTTTTTCAAAATTAGTCAGGATATCGATAAAAACCAGGCCCGGCACCACCGAACATGAATGTGCACTTAAACGCTCAATATGCCGGTTACGATAACGGTCTTCAAGTGCGTTGATACTGCCCTCAAAGCTCTTAGCCAACAACATGAACTTATCAGTCATACCGTGTTCGAGACCACTCACGACATGCAGAAAAAACTCACGGGTCTTCTCTTCAATATTGGCAATCTCAGCCATGGCTTCATCACTGAATTCGATCTTATCTTCATGCTTACGCTCTACCAGACGAATCAGATTCTCACAATGATCCCCCATACGTTCGAGATTATTAACCATATACATGATTGAGTTAATCTCACGCGAGAGCTCAGGTG
>JAGGTT010000039.1 GCA_021163565.1 Candidatus Tharpella sp. | reverse complement strand
GGTGTGATTGCATGGGGTATGATAAGGGCCCACATGGTAAAGATGATCAGTAACGGAGATATAAATGTGCCGAGAGTGGGAAGTGATGTTTTCCGGCCGATAAGCAGAAAAGCCAGTGCCAGCAGTAGAGCGAAGAATGAAAGTGATTCATGCAGATTGGTGACTGCCAGGGTTTGCACCTGAATGCAGCGGCTGAGAAAAGCCAGCAGGTGGACTAAAGATCCGGTTTGAATAAAACGCTTGCACCAGAGGGTCTTCTGCGGCATGGGACGGAACAGGTAGAAAAAACCGGTCACCATGCCGAGTGTGTAGAGACCTAAAGCTCCGCCGAGAAGGATTATGTACGCATTGGTCATGAGAAGTCGTGTAATTTTTTGGAGTACCTTGAAAAATTGCCTTTTTCCCCAATTGCTGCGTTGAACTCAAATTTTAATCCTCAAAATACTCAATGTATTTCTGCGGTTAAAATCTTCGTCCGCCTTGCACTAGAACAAAAATTCTAATTTTTCAAGACACCCTCTAGTTATTTACAGATTGTTTCCCCGTTTTTTAAGCAGAAAATGTTCTGCTGAGGGATCTTAACCAGTGGGCTATGCCCGGGTTAAGTTTGTGGCATTAGTTTCAATCTCTGCTGATAACGTTTATAATGTTCTCTATCGTTACTGTCAACGCTATTGTCATAGTCGGAGAAAAAGAATATACTTTTATTTTCTGAAATGCTATGAGATAGCCCGTTACCGGGCTCGGATATAAACAGCCGGCGGTGACTGTTTTATAAAAAAAGTTGATATGAATGCTCGGAGTTTACGAGCTTATGCCTTTGTAAGTTTCTGCCCAGGTAAATTGAAACTTGAAAATTTTTTAGTGAAGGGAGAGTTTAATCATGTATTTCCCGATCTACCGACCCCGGCGTCTGCGGGCCGATGTTAATATCCGGCGCATGGTGCGCGAAACCGCACTCTCAGTTGATGATTTTATCGCTCCACTCTTTGTCTGTCCCGGAGAAGGAGTTCGTCATGAAATAAGCTCAATGCCGGGGAATTATCAGCTCTCAATTGATGAACTGGTACTAGAGGCACAGGAGCTTAAAAGTCTGGGGGTGCCGGCAGTTATTCTGTTCGGGATCCCGGAGGAGAAAGATGAACTCGGTACCGGAGCTTATGATGAACACGGGATTATTCAGGAGGCCATCCGGGCGCTGAAGGCTGAAGTTAAGGATCTTCTGGTTATTACTGATGTCTGTCTTTGTGAATATACTTCACACGGTCACTGCGGTGTGGTTGAAAATGGCCTGATTAACAATGATAAAACCCTCGAACTTCTGGCCCGGGAGGCGGTGTCACATGCTGCCGCCGGGGCTGATATGGTAGCGCCTTCGGATATGATGGACGGTCGGGTCGGTTTTATTCGTAACGCTCTGGATGCGGCCGGTTTTGATCAGATTACGTTGATGGCCTATGCCGTAAAGTATGCTTCGGCCTTTTACGGTCCTTTCCGCGAAGCTGCCGAATCGCCGCCTCAGTTCGGTGACCGCAAGAGTTATCAGATGGATCCGGCAAATGCCCGTGAAGCTTTACGGGAAGCAGCCCTCGATATTGAAGAGGGGGCCGACATCATCATGGTTAAACCGGCGCTTCCCTATCTTGATATAATTCACTCACTGCGGGCCGAGTTTGATTATCCCCTGGCGGCGTACAATGTCAGTGGTGAATTTGCGATGATCAAGGCCGCCGCAGCTAAAGGCTGGATTGATGGAGAACAGGCGATGCTGGAATCCTTGTTGTCGATAAAACGGGCCGGAGCCGATATGATTCTGACCTATTTTGCCAAAGAGGCTGCCCGGATTTTATGAGTTCAGGCGTAAATTATACTCGGAGTGAAGTGCGGCAGATGGCAGGCTATGTGCCCGGTCAGCAGCCGTCACCCGGCAGCCGGATAATCAAACTCAATACCAACGAGAGTCCCTTGCCGCCATCACCTAAGGTTGCGGTCGCCATCACCGATGTGATGCGGAATGACTCGATCATGCGGCGTTATCCCGATCCGCAAAGCATGGAACTGCGCCGGATAGCGGCCCGGATTTCCGGTTGTCAAAGTTCACAGGTGATTGCTGGTAATGGTTCGGATGAACTCTTGCGGGTAGTGCTTGATACCTTTGTCGAAAAAGATGAGACGGTCGCTTTTTTTTCACCCTCCTATTCACTCTATCCGGTTTTAACCAGGATTCGCGGGGGGCGGATTAAGTCTCTGCCGCTTTTTCAGGAGGGTTCAATCTATCAGCCTGATACTGACGGGATAAAACTCTTTTTTCTGACCAGTCCGAATGCTCCATTAGGATTTTCGTTCAGCAACGACTATATCCGTGAACTGGCGCAGAGGTTGAATGGAATTCTGGTGGTTGATGAAGCCTATGCCGATTTTGCTGGAGATAATGCTTTAGCTTTGGTGCATGAGTTTGACAACCTGATTATTTTGCGTACTTTATCAAAATCTTATGGTCTGGCATCATTAAGAGTTGGCTTAGGTTTTGCGGTCTCCGCTCTGATTGAGCAACTTGATAAAGTGCGGGACAGCTACAATCTGGATCGTCTGGCGCAAATCGGCGCCCAGGCCGCACTTGCAGATCAGGATTATCTGCAAAAAACTGTTTCCTTGGTGATCAAAGAGCGTCAGCATTTAAGCGCAGCATTGCAGGATCTAGGTTTTAAGGTTGAGCCTTCACAGGCCAATTTTGTTTTTGTTACCCCGCCTCAAGGATGTCTGGCCGTAGATTTGCAGGCAGCTCTGGAGAAAAGTGGATTTCTGGTACGCTATTTCTCCAATCCTGATCTGGCGCATGGCCTAAGAATTACTGTCGGATTGCGATCTGAAATGGATCAATTGATTGATGCAATTAAAAATATTGGATAATGGAGAATAGAAACAATGGCAATTGCAGAAAAAATTTCCCAATTTATGGAACGCTCCTCATGGATTCGCAAGATGTTTGAGGAGGGTGCGGCCTTAAAAGCTCAATACGGGGCCGATCATGTTTGTGATTTTACGTTAGGTAATCCCGATGTCCCGGCACCACCTCAGGTTGAGGAGGAACTGGTTAAAATTGTTCGCGAACCGGCCCCCTTAAAATATGGCTATATGCCGAATGCCGGTTTTCCGGAAACCCGGGCCGCAGTTGCTGAATTTTTGAGCGGTGAACAGCAGGTTAAGGTCAATCCTCAGGGGATTGTGATGACTACCGGTGCCGGCGGGGCCTTGAATGTGATTTTTAAGGCGATTTTAAACCCCGGTGACGAAGTAATCTCGCCGAGTCCTTTTTTTGTCGAATATAACTTCTATGTCGATAATCATGGCGGGGTCTTGTGTAAACTTGAACCAACTGAAGATTTCTCTCTCGATCTGGATGCCATTGCCGCAGCAATCAATGAAAAAACAGCAGCTGTGATTATAAATTCCCCTAATAATCCGAGTGGAGTTGTCTTTCCCGCGGAACAGATTACGGCTTTAGGGAAACTGCTGGGCGAAAAATCGATCGAATTTAAGCGAACCATCTACCTCATTTCAGATGAGCCTTATCGTAAGCTGGTTTATGATGGACTGGTGGTGCCGCCGATCTTTCCCGCTTATAAGAATTCAATTATCGCGAACTCTTACTCGAAAGAGCTCTCGTTAGCGGGTGAACGCATCGGTTATTTGGCACTCCATCCTGATGCTGACGAATTTGAATCACTGGCGAATGGTTTTCTCTTTACCAACCGGATTCTAGGTTATGTTAATGCGCCGGGGATCATGCAGCGGCTGATTGCCCGTTTGCAGGGAGTTACCGTTGATGTCAGCATCTATCAGAAGAAACGTGACAGGCTTTATCAGGGCCTGGTTGATGCCGGTTTTAAGCTGGCTAAACCCCAAGGGGCTTTCTATCTCTTTCCTCGCAGCCCGCTGGCCGATGACGTTGAGTTCGTCCGGATTCTACAGCAGTATAAAATCCTCGCGGTTCCGGGTAGCGGTTTCAGTGGCCCCGGTCATTTCCGGCTCGCATACTGCGTTGATGATGCAACCATAGAACGTTCCCTGCCGATCTTTAAAGAGGTTGGTGCGAAGTTTTGCTAAAGCGGTGATTTCTAACGTTGTAATTATAAAAATGACCCCGTGGGCTGATGTCGGCGGGGTCTTTTCGTTATGGTTTTTATAAGGGAAAATGGCTTTATTAAGTTTACAGGATATATCTTTAAGTTTTGGTGGTGATCCCCTGCTGGATAAGATCAACCTCCAGATCGAGGCGGGTGAGCGGGTTTGTCTTGTCGGTCGGAATGGTACCGGTAAATCGACTTTAATGAAGCTTATCGCGGCAGAGATCGTTCCTGACAGCGGGCGCCTGCTACGGGCTGAAGGGATTAAAATTGCCCGCCTCAGTCAGGAAATCCCACAGGCCTTAAACGGTTCTGTCTACGATGTCGTGGTCAGCGGTTTAGGTGAATTGCTGGGGCTTTTAGCTCGTTATCATACTGCGACCCTTGAACTTGCGCACAATCACGGTGAAGATGCCCTCGCGGAACTGGCGGCAGTTTCCGAGGAGATCGAGATTGCCGGGGCCTGGCAGGTGCAGCAGCGGGTCGATCTGGTCATGACCAAACTCAAACTTGACAGTGAAGCTCCGGTTGCTACCCTCTCCGGCGGTCTTAAACGGCGGGTTCTGTTAGCTCAGGCACTGGTTGCCGGGCCTGATCTTCTGCTTCTCGATGAACCGACCAATCATCTTGATATTGAAGCGATTATCTGGCTTGAAGAATTTCTCTTAAATAGCTCACAGACCCTCTTTTTTGTTACTCATGATCGTAAACTGTTGAAAAAACTCGCTACCCGGATTGTTGATCTTGAAGCGGGTAAAGCTACAAGTTGGCCGGGCGACTATCCCAATTATCTGCGGCGCAAAGCCGAGATGCTGCACGCGGAAGAGCAGCAACATGATCGTTTCGATAAAAAACTTGCCCGGGAAGAGGTCTGGATTCGCAAAGGTATAAAGGCCCGGCGCACCCGGAACGAGGGGCGGGTCAAGGAGCTGATGGAGATGCGGAGTGAGCTGAGTCAGCGGCGTGAAAAAATCGGCCAGGTGCAGATGGAAATCAGCCGCGCCGGGACCTCTGGCAAACTGGTGGCGGTTTGTGAAAAAGCCACGTTTGCCTATGCGCAAAAACCGATTATTAAAGATCTTAAAACAACGATTTTAAAAGGCGATAAGATCGGGATTATCGGTCCCAACGGGGCCGGCAAAACGACACTGTTGAAACTTATTTTAGGTGAACTGATACCGACCGCCGGCACGGTGCGGCTCGGCACCAATCTGGAAGTACTCTATTTCGACCAGCAGCGCGAGCAGCTTGATGAAGAGCGGACGGTGTTTGACAACCTCGGTGACGGCAATGATACGATCGAAATCAATGGTCACCGGCGGCACCTGATCGGCTATCTGAAAGATTTTCTCTTTACCCCAGATCGGGCTCGATCACCGGTCAAAATCCTCTCCGGCGGCGAACGCAACCGCCTGCTTTTAGCCCGCCTGTTTGCCAAACCAGCCAATATCTTAATTCTTGATGAACCGACCAACGATCTTGACATTGAAACCCTGGAACTTCTGGAAGAGCTGCTTGCCGATTACAGCGGAACCCTGCTTCTGGTCAGCCATGACCGCGAATTTATCAATAATGTTGTGACCAGCACCCTGGCATTTGCCGAAGATGGCAAAATTCAGGATTTTGCCGGCGGTTATGACGACTGGTTGCTGCAGCGCCCGGCAGAATCGGTTCCTGACAACTCCCAAATTGATCCTAAATCTGAGCTTAAAAAAAGCATAAAGCCCCGAACCGGCAAACCTCGTAAACTCAGCTTCAAAGAGAAAGCTGAACTAGAAAAACTCCCGGTAACCTTGGAAAATCTCGAAAAAGAGCAACAGAAAATATATGATGATATGGCCGATCCCGG
>JAGGTT010000088.1 GCA_021163565.1 Candidatus Tharpella sp. | reverse complement strand
GGATGACGCGTCTTTGTAATGAATATGGCGGGGTCAATCTAAGCCAGGGATTTCCCGATTTCCCCGCTCCGCAACAGATTAAAGAGGCTGCTTGCAAAGCGGTTATGGCTGATGTGAATCAGTATGCGGTGACCTGGGGATCACCGGCATTGCGGGCTGCGATTGTCACTAAAACGCGGGCCTTTTACGGTTTGGAGATTGACGGAGAAACTGAGATTACGGTTACCTGCGGTGCCACTGAGGCAATGATCTCGGCTCTGTTGGCCACGGTTGATCCTGGGGATGAGGTGATAATCTTTGCCCCGTTTTATGAAAACTACGGTCCCGATACGATTATTTGCGGTGCCGTTCCCCGTTATGTGCAGCTTAAGGCTCCGGACTGGAACTTTGATCGGGCGGAACTTGAATCAGCTTTTACGGCGAAAACCCGGGCGATTATCATCAATACCCCGCATAATCCGACGGGCAAGGTTTTCTCTCAGGTTGAACTGGAGGTGATTGCCGAACTTTGCTGCCGGCATGATGTTCTGGCGATTACCGATGAGATTTATGAACATATTCTCTATGATGGGGCTCGGCATCTGCCACTTGCCGCCCTGCCGGGGATGTCCGGACGCACGATTACGATTAACGGGATTTCCAAAACCTACAGTGTCACCGGCTGGCGTATCGGCTACTGTCTGGCAGCCCCTGAGATTACGGCCGGGATTCGCAAAATTCATGATTTTCTTACGGTCGGAGCTCCGGCCCCGCTACAGGAGGCGGCCGCAGTCATGATGGCTTGTGACGCCGACTATTATCGCGATCTGGCAAATTTTTATCAGGAGAAACGGGATTTTCTGCTTGAGGTTCTGACGAACGCCGGTTTTCATTGCCGGGTACCGTTGGGAGCTTATTATATCATGGCTGATTTTCGGTCTTTAAGTGATCTTGGCGATCTTGATTTTGCCCACTATCTGCTCAAAGAGAAGGGGCTGGCCATCGTACCCGGCTCCAGTTTTCTGCCGCCGGGTACGCCTGACAGCGGCCAGGTGCGCTTCTGTTTTTGTAAAACCGATGCCACTTTACAGGCCGCAGCCGAGTGTCTGCGGGCTTAAAGGAATATGAGTTGCTGTTTAATTACCTAAGACGTAGACACTGAAAACCCAGCAACCGGTGTAGGCCTGATACAGGGCTAGAATCAGTAGCAGGAGATTGTTGCTGCCATGCAGAAGAGGTAACAAAGTTCGTTTTTTTCGGCGGCGGTTCATGTAGAGGCCGGAGATGATGCCGAAAAGCAGCAGGGGCAGCATGATTAAGGCCATTTTGCCGTGAGTACCGGTAACCAGAAAGCTGTGCCACCAGAATCGGGCCAGAGCCAGACCGCCAATCAGCCCGGCTAGCCACAATCCTAAGGCAACCATTCCCAGTTTAACATGAACCTGCCATTTGAAGGCAACCTTATGCCGCCAGTGCAGCGCGCGAAAACGCTGTATCCCCAGCCATAAAACGTAGCCGGCCAACAGTGTTGCAAGCGTCTGCAATAGAGGATGAAAAAGCAGGGCGATAATCATGCCTTCTCCTGGTTAATCTTTACGAGGGCCGTCATTGATGAAATTGCCGCCGGTGCGAGTTATTTGAAATCATGCACGATGACAAAATCGTTTTTCGCCCGGGTGCCGTGACAGCCAATGCATCCCGCTGGCTTGCCGGCTTTAGCGGCTTTTCCGTCCGGTGAATATTTGACCCAGAACCAGTCTCCGTCAGCGGGATTGTAATCTTTGATCTTGTACATGACAGTTATCGCCTTAAGCTCACCGGCCATGTTGAAATTCTCTTTAACCTGAATTGATCCATATTCCAGCGGCGGAGTCTCTGCTGCCAGGGCTTTGGCATTGACGTAAACTTTGTGTTTGGGGCCGTGCGGTGCTCGGCCCTCCTGCATACCCAGATGATCGGGCCAGAAAGACCATTTCTGATAAGGCGAGGTCTTGGAGATATAACGCCAGAGGGCATCGGCATCACTGCCCGGCATCTCAGCCATGACCGCAGAGGTGGCAAACAGGGTCGCAAACAGCATGATAAAACCGATGAGCAGATTCTTTTTCATTGTAATTCTCCTCTTTTGGGATATAAAGGTTAGCGTAAACAATACCATATTAATATACTCAAGTATATACGTTGTTCCAGAGAAAAGCAACCTCTAAAAGAAAAAGATAGATAATTATTTCAAGTGGAAAGTTAACGTTACCTCTGCTTGCACAAACCTGAAAATAATGGTAATTATAAAGGCCGGCGAGGAGATATTTTCCTGTAGGTTTTTTCAGTTATAAATAACGGGTTGCGGAGTCCAATGTGGTTCGGATTATTCTGTTTATTGTCGGTACCATATTACTGGCGGTTTTTTCCCGGCGGGCCTTGAAGAACCCTGAATCTCACGGATTCTACCGGTTTTTTGTTTTCGAAGGAATCTTAATGCTGTTGCTGTTGAATCAGCCCTACTGGTTTCACGATCCTTTTATCCCGCAACACCTGCTTTCCTGGTTTCTGCTCGGGGTCTCAATTTTTCTGATTATTCAATCTTCTTTATTATTGCACCGCCTCGGCGGTCAGGCTGAACGTGTTGCAATGCCGGAAAATCATGCTTTTGAAAATACCGTGCAGATTGTTGAAGAGGGCCTCTATCGTTATATCCGGCATCCGATGTATGCCTCGCTGCTTTTTTTGGGTTGGGGGGCTTTTTTGAAACAGATTACATTTATAAGTACAGTTCTGATCTTGCTGGTTACGGCTTTTATTGTTATTGTCGCCCGGGTAGAGGAGCGTGAGAATTTATCTTTTTTCGGTCCCGACTATCGCTTTTATATGCAGCGCACGAAGATGCTTATTCCATATATTGTCTAGTCCTCAGATTTTAATCTTGAGGGTGTCTTGAAAAATTAGAATTTTTATTCTAGTGCAAGGCGAACGAAGATTTTAACCGCAGGAATACATTGAGTATTTTGAGGATTAAAATTTGAGTTCAACGTAGCAATTGGGGAAAAAGGCAATTTTTCAAGGTACCCTTGATAATGTTCTGATAAAGCTACATACTTGTGACCTGCAGGAGTGTGTTCTTTAGGTACGAACAAGCCCGCGTTAGGGTTTATGATGTTTATTTGCAGGTAGATCGTTTATGAAAAAGGTTCTGGTACTCTACTATTCACAAAGTGGTCAGTTGCGGGATGTTCTGGCGAGCATCATCGCTCCACTTGAAAAGTCGGCGGAAATAGATTGTGACTGGCGACTTCTTGAACCGGTAGAACCGTATCCTTATCCGTGGCCGTTTTATGCCTTTTTCAACACCTTTCCTGAAGCCGTAAATCTTGAAGGCTGTCCGGTGCGGGAAGTTGATCTGGCGGCAGATTACGATTTGATAGTTCTGGGTTATACGGTCTGGTTTCTATCTCCCTCAATTCCGATTACCGGTTTCTTGCAGAGTGCTCAGGCACAAACCCTTTTTCAAGGGAAACCGGTGATCACTGTTATCGCCTGTCGTGATATGTGGTTGATGGCTCAGGAGAAGATGAAGGGTTTACTTAAAGATCTCGGAGCCCGCTTGCTCGACAACGTGGTGCTGACTGATCAAGGTGACTCTCTTTACACATTTGTTACGACCCCGCGCTGGCTTCTGACCGGTAAAAAAGAGGCTTTCTGGGGTTTCCCACGGGCTGGAATTGCGGCTGCTGATATTACCGCGGCTTCCCGTTTCGGCCGGCGTCTGCTGGAAGCCCTGCGGGATAATCTGGAGCAGGGAGAGAAACCGTTGCTCGGTAAGCTTGGTGCCGTGAATGTTAATGGCAAATTGATTGCATCCGAGCGGATTGCCCGGCGCAGTTTTATGATTTGGAGCCGTTTGCTTAAGAATGCGGGTGCGGTCGCCGGGTCAACGGGGCGCAACCTGGTTATCACAATCTATTTTGTCTTCCTTCTGCTGATGATTGTGACCGTGGTTCCGCTGAATATTTTACTGCGCCGCTGTATCTATCCATTCAGAAAAACCGCTATTGATCGGGCCGTTACTGAGTATGAGCAGCCATCGGGTCGCTAGGCAGTTTTAAGGACAATATTTTGGCAAAAGTTTATATCAATAATATAGCGGCATTTTTGCCGAATAATCCAGTTTCTAATGATGAAATGGAATCGGTACTGGGTCAGATTGGTGAGCGACCCTCCCGGGTTCGCCGCATAATTTTGCGCAGCAATAAGATTAAATCAAGATATTACGCGATTGATCCGGCAACCGGCATGAAGACTCATAACAATGCTGAACTGACGGCTGAAGCCATCCGCCGGCTGGGTACCCAGGGGTGCAATCTGAATGAGATGGAGTTGCTCGTTTGCGGTACAAGCCTGCCGGATCAACTTATGCCGAACCATGCTTTGATGGTCCACGGGGAACTTAAGATTTCTCCGTGTGAGGTGGTTGGGACAGCCGGGATATGCCTGGCCGGAACCATGTCGCTGAAATACGGCTATCTCTCAATTTTGGCCGGAGAGAGTCGCAATGCCGTAACTACCGGTTCGGAAAATGTTTCGTCGCTGTTGCGCCGGCAGCATTTTACTGACGAGATTGAGTCGCGAGTGAAACAGCTCGAAGAGCGCCCGGAAATCGCTTTTGAAAAAGATTTTCTGCGGTGGATGTTAAGTGATGGAGCCGGGGCGATCTGGATGAGTAATACGGCGAATGCGTCCGGGATTTCGTTGCGGGTCGATTGGATTTGGCAGAACTCATATGCCAATGAACTTGCCCCGTGTATGTATGCCGGAGCGGATAAACTTGCCGATGGTTCTCTGCAGGGGTGGCGCGAGTATGCTGCGCGAACCTGGCTTGATGAATCGATCTTCACGATTAAACAGGATGTTAAGCTGCTCAATGAAAAGATTGTTGAGTATACGATAACGAAATCACTGCAAAAGCTGCTGGCTGCAGGTAAATTTTCCGGCTCTGATATAGACTGGTTCCTGCCGCACTACTCATCAGATTTTTTTCGTGAGCGGGTTGCCGCTGGTATGGCAGAGGCGGGCTGCTCGATTTCGCAGGAGAAATGGTTCACTAATTTGTCAAGCAAAGGTAATACGGGATCGGCTTCAATCTATATTATGCTTGAAGAGCTTTTTAATTCAGGGCGTCTGCGGAAAGGGGAAAAACTACTCTGTTTTATCCCTGAAAGCGGGCGTTTTTCAACCGCATTCATGCAGCTGACGGTGGTCTGATGGAGAGCCGGGCGGTTCCTCAGGATGAGATTTCAACCCACACAAATACTCGTAAAGCAATCTATGCAACGGATTGTAACGGGGCTTATGGAATTGTGCCGTCATCGGGTTGGGAAGTCGAAGCGGAAGTGACCCTGCAGGCGGTGGACGAACTTGTCCGGCTTGCCTCTGAAGCTTATGATAAGGTCGTTACCGGGGTTGCGTCCCCGCTCTATTTTTATATGTTTGCCCGGAGAATGGATCTTGATATTCTGGCTCAGGCCAGCGGTATTGGTAAGTGGTGGCTGAAGCGACATATGCGACCAGATGTTTTCGCAAAGTTACCACATAAAACAGTGGCCCGTTATGCTGATGCCTTAGGTATGGAAGTTGAGGCGCTTTATCAACTGCCGGAAAAGAGGCCCGAGCGTGCGTAAACCAAGCCTACCTTTTGTTCATGAGCACGCAGCCCATTGCGAAAGTGGAGTTATGGCCCGGTTGCTCTTTCATTATGGGTTACCGCTTTCGGAAGCGATGGTTTTCGGTCTCTCCGGAGCCATGATGTTTGCCTATATCCCTTTTGTCAAACTGGGTGGAATGCCGATAATAGCTTATCGGCGGATGCCGCGAGCAGTTATTAAAGGAATTCAGAAAAATCTCGGCGTAAAAATGAAAATGGAGACTTTCCCCCGGCCCGATCTCGGAACCGCGGCTCTAGACCGATTGCTGGCTCAGGGGGGAATTGTTGGTCTTCAGAGTTCAGTTTTCTGGCTCCCCTATTTCCCCGAGGATATGCGGTTTCATTTTAACGCCCACAACTTGATCGTTTACGGTAAAGAGGGTGATGAATATCTGATAAGTGACCCGGTCTTTGAAAATCCGGTGCGGAGTTCAATCAAAGCTTTGGAAAAGGCCCGTTTTGTTAAGGGGATGATGGCCCCCAAAGGGTTGCTCTACTATCCGCAGACGCTACCGGAAACTATTGACTTTGCAGTGGTTATCCCTGAAGTTGTCAGAAAAACGGCCCGGGCGATGCTTAAAACTCCAGTGCCCATAGCCGGTATTCGCGGGATTCAATCACTGGCAAAAGCTATTGGCCGTTTGCAGAACAAAGATCGCCGCTATGCTCGACTCTTTCTAGGTCATATTGTCAGGATGCAGGAGGAGATCGGTACTGGTGGGGCCGGTTTTCGTTTTATTTACGCCTCATTTTTACAGGAGGCCGGAGTATTGCTTGAGAATCGTAATCTAAGTGATTGTTCACAGATGATGACGGCAGTCGGTGATCAATGGCGTGAATTCGCCCTATTAATAGCGCAATCAATTCGCAAAAAGAAAAACCCGGCCATAGATTTTCCTGCCATCCAAAAAAAACTTGAAAATGTTGCCGCCGCCGAAGCCGAAGTCTACAGGACTCTGCTGCATTCTGAATTATGATTTCAGTCAAAAATCTTACCAAACTTTATGGTGATATAACAGCACTTGATCACCTTGACTTAAAGGTTGGTTCAGGAACGATTTGCGGTCTTTTGGGGCCGAATGGTGCCGGCAAGACAACCCTGGTTTCCATTCTTAACGGTTTAGCTGGTTTCCAGACCGGAGCGGTTGAGATCTTCGGTTTACCACTTACCGCTAACCTTAAAGAGATCCGCCGGCGCACCGCTTTTATCCCGCAATCACTGGCTCTTTACGATAATTTGAGTGTCCGGGAGAATCTGCATTTTTTTGCCGGAATTCAAAATATCTCCGGTTCCACTTTACGGCGCAATCTTGACTATGCGATTTCAGTAAATCGGCTGGATGAGATTCTTGGTCAGCGGGCGGCAACCTTGTCCGGCGGCCAGAAGCGGCGGCTCAATATCGCTATCGGGCTCTTAAATAATCCTCAACTAATCTATTTTGACGAACCGACGGTGGGTATCGATCCTGAATCCCGCCACCAGATTCTGGATACCATACGTACGTTTAGAGATGATACTAAAACCGTAATCTACACCTCTCATTACATGTCTGAAATCGAGAAGTTGTGCGATGAGGTCGCCATCATTGACCGGGGCCGTATTATCCGTCGGGGTCATCTGAAAACTCTATTGCAGGATGAACAGTCGGATTCTGTTGTGCTGGAACTGCTCTCATCCAGCTTATCTCAACTGGATGAGATTGCCCGTAAAACCTCCGGCCTGAAAGTAATCACATCGACCAGGCTGTTTCTGCTGGATCAGAACAGCTTGAAAATGGGGCGGCTGCTTTCTCTGCTCGAAGCTGAGAAAATTATTGTCAAGCATATTCGTTATGGTTCGACTGATCTTGAAGCTCTATTTCTGCGCCTGACCTCTACCGGAGCCACTGATGTTTAAGGTGATGCTGATCAAGGAGTTTAAGCTGGTCTGGCGGGATAAGCACGCTCTGGCGGCACTCTTTATTATGCCGGCGATTTTCATCCTGATTATGTCGATCGCCCTTAAAGATACGTTTAACAGTGATCGGTCTCTGGTGAACTATGCGGTTGTTGACCTCGATAAAACCGGGCAGAGTCTAGAACTTATGTCGTTTCTGGAAAGTGATAAGGGGTTGCACTGTTATTCGATGGTGTTGGCGAATCCGGCGGAACGGCGCCGGGCTCTGCGTGAGGAGCTTGATTTTGTCGTTGAAATTCCTGCCGGTTTTACGGAAAGACTGCTTCGGGCCGACGCTGAAAGGCCGCTTGTGTCACTGATAATCTATGCCGCGGCAGATATTAAGAGAGAGATGCTTAAGCTTTTTAAGTCCCGGCTTGCCGGCGGGGTGCTGCGGTTGCGGCTTACGGATATGAAGTTGACGCTTTCACCTCTGCTGCCGGAATCGGATTTGGACAAGGCCGCCGCAAAATTTGCCGGGCTTGAATTTGACGCTGCCGAAATCGCGAGAGTGCGGTTTAATGATCTAGCAGTTGGTCAGAAACCGACCTCAACTCAGCAGAGTGTACCGTCGTGGATTGTCTTCGGGATGTTTTTCGTCATTATTCCCCTCTCGACTATTTTTATCAATGAACAGCGCCAGAACACTCTGTTGCGTATGAGTTCAATGAATGTCTCAACCCCGCTGCTTTTCGCGGGTAAAATTGTACCTTATATGCTCATCAACCAGATCCAGGTTTGGCTGATGATCGCGGTAGGAATGTTTGTTGTCCCCCTTTTCGGGGCTGATGCCCTGACTCTGGGTAAATCACTTGGAGGATTATTTATGGTCTCCTTCGGTCTGAGTCTGTCGGCGGTAGGTACCGCGATCCTGATTGCCGTATCTGTGAAAACGGTTGAACAGGCGACGACCATAGGCGGTATTATCAATATCCTGCTGGGGGCTGTCGGCGGCATTATGGTGCCTAAGTTTTTTATGCCTGAAGTGATGCAGCGGCTGGCTGAAATTTCTCCCATGTCGTGGGGACTGGACGGTTTTCTTGATATATTTCTTCGGGGTCTGGGCCCGGAATCGGTGATGGAGGAATCCTTCAAGTTGATAGTTCTCGGAGTATTTCTCTTGTTAGTTGCCGGAGTTGTTTTTAACCGGAAAATGAGGCTGAATGTTTAAGGTCATTTTGCCGGGTTTCAGCCGGTGCGTTATGAAGTCGGGAGTGTTATGAAGGGTTCACAGGATGCAGATCTGAAAATGCGCTTAAAGATGATGATTCTTGAAGAGTGTGAAAAAACGGCTGATATCATTCCTGAGAATGTGCCGGATACTGTCCGTTTGTTCAGCAAAGAGAGTGGTCTTGATCTCGACTCGCTTGATGCTTTGAGTATTATTATGGGCTTGCAGCAGCAGTTTGGTATTCGTCTGCCTGACAGTAAGGCATTTCGCCGGCATGTTACGACCATCAATGAGTTGGCTGATTTTATTCAACCGGAATAGCGTAAAAATTATGATCACAATTCTGGGTGGCGAAATGTTGTGTGCCCTGGGAGATAAACCTCAGCGGCTTACAGCTCTGCGCACGGGGATAAGCCCGCTTTCATCAGTTAAGGTTAATGTCGGCGGCAAGGAACTCATCTATCCCTATTATCGGATTGACGATGGTTCGCGGATAAGCGATCACACGATTGTTACAGGGTATTGCAAACAGATTGTCAGTGATCTTTTACAGCAGAATTTTACTGCCGGGCCGCTTGCGCTTGATTATTCACGGGTCGGCCTTTTCCTGGGATTGTCAGCGATTGATTACTCTCTGGCGTGGCCGATTGAAGAGGCCGTTGACAGTAGTTTTGTCAGTCGATGTCGCCGTGAGCGGGTCGGTGGTGGTTATTACCTGGCATCTTTGCGGCAGACATTCGGCTTTTCGGGGCCCTCTCTAACCTATAATACCGCCTGTACTTCCAGCGCCAACGCACTTCTGGGGGCGGCATCTATGCTGGCCAGTAAGGTTATAGATTACGCTTTGGTACTGGGTTTGGAGCTCTATTCTCCGACAACTCTGGAAGGCTTTGCCCTGATGCAGCTTCTGGCGGATTCTAAGGCTCGCCCGTTTGCCGAAGATCGCAATGGTATTGTTCTTGGTGAAGCGGTCAGTGTTTGTCTGTTGAGTCGGGATGATATCGCTCCGTCGAAGTGGTCGCTTGCCGGGGGGGTTAGTGCCTGTGAAACCTGGAGTGTGACCGGTACCGATCCCAGTGGCAGTGGATTTGCCAGGGTCATGCGCGGGGCCCTTGCCAAGAGTCAGGTGCCACCTGAGGCAATTACTCTGATTAAAGCACATGGTACTGCCAGTGAGCTTAATGACCGGGCGGAGATGCGCGGGATAGAGCAGGTGTTTACCGATATACCGCCTTATCTCTCTTTGAAGCCCTGGTTTGGTCATACGCTGGGAGCTTGCGGAGTCGCAGAACTCTTGTTGCTTAAGGAGTGTGTTGATTCCGGATTTATACCGGCAGCACTTAATTCCACGCCTTTGGATGCTGAGTTTGTCCAGGCTCCGCTGGCTGAAAAGATGGTGATTGATAACGGCTGTTTTATGCTCAATTATTTTGGCTTTGGCGGTAATAATAGCTCCCTGGTTGTCAGTAAGGCGGGGTCATGATCTATATCCACGCATTTGGCATTCATAACGTTAAACCGGAAAAGAATCCCCCCGATCTGAAAGCTGTGTTGCGAACTTTAAGCGGAAAGGTTTATCGTCGTATCGACCGTTTTATCCAGCTGGCTATTATCGGTGCCCATAAAGCGGCCGCCAGTTATGAATTAGATCCGGAAACCGCTCTCTATCTGACTTCGGGCCAGGGTGATATCCCAGTGTTTGCCAGAGTCCGGCAGCAGCGTTATCTTCAAAAAATGATGTCAAAGCCGGTCGATTTCGTTAATCTGGCTAGTAATGCAGCGGGATTTTATATCGCCTCCCATCTCGGATTAAATGGTACCAACCTCTTCCTGTCTCATAATGATTTCCCGGTACAGATGGCGTTGTTGCTGGCGCAAAGTGATCTTGAACTGCAAAAGCAGTCGACTGTTTTGTTAGGCGGAGTTGATGAGTGGTTTGCCGACCAGGAACTTTCCCGGAAAATTCTTGGCGTCAACGAATCGACCAAGTTGGGTGAGGGGAGTAACTGGATGCTTCTCAAGAGAGATTCGGAAGGTGCAATTGCAAGTCTGACGATAGAGCCCGAGTTGTTGGATTTGTCTACTCTGAAAGAGAGGGTGGCTCTGGTTGGAGCAGCTGTCAGGCTGGCTTTCTCAGAGAGCTTGACAGCAACTGTTATTAATGAAATCATGGGGTTGCGAGCAGATCATAAGCGTTTCAACTACGAAAAATTCTGCGCCTACTATGAAACTCTGCCCCTTTTTGCTCTAAACCTGTTTTTGAGTCGGGAATCAGGGGAGCTGCTTCATATCGATAGTGATGGTGAACGCTATATGATAATGCGGGTTGGCCGGCCCGATTAATTGGATTTTTAGTGCGGGCGGAACTTTTTCGGAGTCAGTTTTCAGCCGCAATGTCAGTCGGCTTAGGTCTTAAAATTGAACCGATGGCTCGGTTTGTATCCAGAAGTCCCACCTTTTTTTCCAGAATGTTACGGTAGTTATTGATCCGGTTGACATAAATAACCGGCTCGC
>JAGGTT010000045.1 GCA_021163565.1 Candidatus Tharpella sp. | reverse complement strand
TATGCCGTAAGGCCCGCATTCCATGGCAATCAGGCTGTTGGCATCATTCAGGAGTTCGTTGTCACTGCTGCTTGAATTCATTTGAATTTTTGTACGATAATAGAGTACTGTAAAACATTAAAGTTTCTTTCAACAAATAACATAATAGTTCGCAGGGAAAATGGCAAGAGTTAGTTGCGGGGGCCGCAGGGGGCGAAAAAGATTGAACAGGATGGGTGGCAGATAAGTATGAGTGCAGATGAATTTACCGGGGCGGAGTCATTTTCAGAGTTTATCTATTCTGAATCTGAGCGTTCCCGCCTGGATCGTTTTTTAGCCGGCCTGCAGCCGGATATCTCCCGCAGCCGCCTGCAGAGCCTGGTTAAGAGTGGGGCGGTGCAGGTTAATGGCGGCCCGGCCAAAATCTCTTATCTTCTGAAAAGCGGGGACCAAGTGTCCCTGAGAGTGCCGTCACCGGTGCCGTTGGAGTTGCCGGCTCAGGATCTGCCGCTTAAGATTGTTTACGAAGACAGCCATCTGGTAGTTATTGATAAAGCCGACGGGATGGTGGTTCATCCCGCTGCCGGCAACCCGGACGGAACTCTGGTCAATGCCCTGCTCTATCATTGCGGTGATCTGGCCGGAATCGGCGGGGTGCAGCGGCCCGGGATTGTTCATCGTCTGGATCGGCATACCTCCGGCCTCCTGGTGGTGGCCAAAGACGACATCACGCATCAGGGGTTGGCCCGGCAATTTAAGGAACACTCGATTAAGCGGGAATATACGGCCCTGGTTTACGGGCGTCTGTTGCCACCGGCGGGTTCCTTTAAGTCAGCGATCGGCCGGCATCCGCGGCAACGAAAAAAAATGGCCTCAGTTGCAAAAGGGGGCAAAACGGCGTGTACCCATTATCAGGTCTTACGTTTCTATCCCGCTGGCGGCTGTTCTCTGGTCTCATTACGGCTTGAGACCGGCCGAACTCATCAGATCCGGGTCCATTTAAGTGAAGCTGGTTATCCTCTGGTGGGAGATCAGGTTTACGGGAAAAAGGGCCTCAGCCGGCTCTCCAGCAGAACCTGTGGCAGTGATTTTACGGCTCGGTTCTCGCGTCAGGCTCTGCATGCCGGAATCCTCGGATTCAAGCATCCGGTCGGGGGTGAGTGGCAGGAGTTTGCGAGTCCGCTTCCGGAAGATATTGAATCTCTGCTCCAGAGCTTGCAAAAATTGGAAAAGTCGGATTGAGAAATAAGTTAAATTATCCCTTCAGCCTTGACAATCAATCCCGGCCTGCCTATTTTAGGGTTGCCGTGGCGGAGGCTTTTGTCGCGGGCTTTACGCTGCGTTCAGGTGGAATAAGTTGCGGCCCTTTTGCCGCGGCCAATATGGGCTACGGTGTTGGTGATAATGAGACTGCAGTAACTGAAAATCGCAGGAATATTCTCAATACTGTCGGTCGTTTTTCGTCTCTGATAACCTGCCGCCAGGTACATGGCAATCGCTGTCATGTGGTGGGCCGTCGGGATCTGGATAACCCGGAAGCGACGGCTCTGATTGAAGCGGACGCTCTGTTAACGGCTGAACCGGGGATCCTGCTCGGTATTCTGACCGCAGATTGTCTGCCGCTGATTATGATTGACAAAAACGCGCGGGCGCTGGCGGTAGTTCACGCCGGCTGGCGGGGGCTGGAACAAGGAGTCGCGGTGGCGGCTTTAGCTGAGTTTGAACGATCTTTCGCAGTTCCTATGGCGGATATTTCGGTTTATGCCGGCCCGGCCATAGGAGCCTGTTGTTTTACGGTCGGTGGCGAAGTTATCGAGCGCTTTCAGAGATTACCGGAATTGCAAGGGGTTTCCGGCTGGTACCGTGAGGATGATTCCGGTATCCGGCTTGATCTTCTGGCGGTGCAGAAAAGTCAGCTTCTGGCCGCGGGCCTGGCCCCGGAAAATTTTTACGCAGTTGATATCTGTACCAGTTGTCATGAATTCTGCTTCTCCTATCGCCGTGATCGTGCTATAACCGGCCGCCAACTGGCTTTTGCCGGTATTGTTTGATAAATAATCTCCGAAAATACGTGTGGAAAATAAATTATGTATGCTGTTAGTAATCTGCTAATTTCAGTCGCGAAAATTCTTGATGTGCTGTTGAGTCTCTATCTCTGGGTAGTGATTATCCGAGCTCTTCTATCCTGGGTTAACCCCAATCCCTATAATCCGATAGTCAGGTTTCTCTACCAGATTACGGAACCGCTCTTTGCCCTGGTTCGGCGCTGGTTCCCGTGGACGGCAATGGGTGGGATCGATTTTGCCCCGATGATAATTATGCTCGGGATTTTTTTCATCCAGTCTTTTGTGGTGCAGACCTTGATTCGCTTCGCTTATAATCTGGCTCGTTAGTCTCCGATGACCGACTTATGGTTCCAGGAGCGGGCGGATGGAGTTGACTTTAAGGTTTTTATCCAGCCTCGGGCCGCCCGTAATCAGATTATCGGAGTGCATGATGAGGCGCTCAAAATTTCGCTGACCGCCCCTCCGGTTGAGGGTGCGGCTAACCGTCTCTGTCGTGATTTCCTGGCTAAATCACTGAAACTTTCCCGGGGTAGTATTGCGGTTGTCAGCGGCCTTAAATCACGTCGTAAGAGAGTACATATAGAGGGTCTGAATGGTGCCGGGCTTCTGTCTCGGCTACAGGGCCTTATCAAACAATAGTTGAAGTTGCTTCCGCTGGAAGCTTTAATTGAAAATATCTGGACGAAAAAAATTTCAGGATTGAATGTTATGCCGATTTATGAGTATAAGTGCGAAAAATGTGAAAATCAGTTTGAGATGTTGCAGAAGATTACCGCTGAACCCTTGCAGGAGTGTCCTGAGTGCGGCGGGCCGGTGCATAAACTGGTTTCGTCGACCTCATTTATTTTGAAAGGCGGCGGCTGGTATGCTACCGATTACGGTAAGAACCGGAAGCCGGCAGAGAGTAAGGATGCCGTGGCGAAAAAATCTTCGGCCAAGTCTGAGAAGAAGAGTGCGGCCAAGGTTAAGAGTGATAAAACGGCTGTAGCCGCATAGTCTGTTGTTAATGGACTGAACGGTAGCTTAACAGATATTCGAAGGTCGCGGTGACCGCCAGTCGTTCGCTGTTCATCCGTTCCGGCAGAGGCGGGAAAGGTGAGGCGTTGTGGATCGCCCGGAGGGCTTCACTGTCAAGCAGAGCATTGCCGGATGAACGCAGGATCTTGACCTCTGCCAGGGAACCGTCAAGATTAATGATGAAGCGGAGCAGCAGGCGTCCCTGGGCGCCGGTGCGGCGGGCCTTATAGGGGTATTCCCAGACCAGCTCGATCTTTCTTTTCAGAGCCAGATAGTAGGAGTGAAATTTATAATCGAGGGTGTTGAGAGAGATCTCGGTACCCCTTTTCAGTTTGTTCGGCAGATGCGGATTCCGGTTCCCGGACGGAGTCGGACGTTGACTCTGCTCTTTCGTAATTCTCGTGAGTTCATCAAATGAGGGAAAGAGTTTTTTGATGTCTGGCAGGGTCTTTTTCTTCGCCTCTTTTTTTACATCCTTCTTTTCCGCTGCCAATATCTTATCCGGTGATTTTACCTCGGGCCGAGATTTGACCGGGGCCGCAGGTTTTGTCTGGAGCCGCTTTTTCGTCTCAGGTTTGGGCTGCGGCGCAGGTTTAACTTTGGGTCTGGGTTTGGCTGCAGGTTTCGGGGGTGCCGGTTTTTTCGGAACCGGTCTCATCTTAACGGCCTTCGGAACACTCTCGGCGGTTCGGGTTTCAGTTTTTGTCTGCTGATTGCGATCAGCTAGAAAGCTTGGTTTTTTAGGTGGGGGCTTCGGTTTTTCTTTTTTCTTTTCTTTCGGGGGCAGTTCAATTATCTGAATTGGGATATCTTTTTTTTGTTTGCGGCGTAATTCCGCTAAGGCTTTGGCCGCAGGTTCCCAGGCACGGTAATGGTAAGCCAGACCCAGGTGCAGGAGCAGCGAAAGTAATATGAAGATGAGAAGAAAGGGAAACTCTTTTTTTTCCTGCAACGTGTCTGTTTCCGTAAGTGATATTAATTAGAGGGTGTCTTGAAAAGTCAGAATTTTTATTCTAATACAAGGCGCATCTACTTACCTAGCAACTTCGGAAAAGTCAAGTTGGCACTGATTATTTTTGTTTAATTCACTTTATTTAGAGTCGTAAGTTGGGGCAGATATGATTGCATCATTTATCCGCTATCTCGAGGTGGAGCGGCAGCTGTCGCCGCATACGGTCAGAGCCTACAACTCCGATTTGAAACAGTTGCTGCTTTTTCTGGAAGAGGAGTGTGCTCTTCAGGTTCCGGCCGAAAGTGATACTTTCTGGGCCCAGGTCAAAGAGGAGCATCTGCAGAAGTTCATGCGGGCCCGGATGATTCAGGATGGCGCTGCTTCCGTGGGGCGTAAAATCGCGGCCCTGAAAACCCTGTTTAAGTATCTTTGTAATCGCTGCGGTTTAAGCATGAATCCGGCCGCCCTTCTGCGGTCGCCTCAGAACCGGCGTCATCTGCCGGTCTATCTCGAAGAGGAGGAAGCCGATCGTCTGCTGGATATTGATTATTCCGATGATGAGTTGAAACTTCGAGATCGTGCGGTGTTAGAACTAATGTACGC
>JAGGTT010000126.1 GCA_021163565.1 Candidatus Tharpella sp. | reverse complement strand
CTTCAATAACCCGGGCCGCTTCCTGCGCTCTTTTCAGGTTGGCCTGCACTAGGGCCGACCAGTTTTCACGGGAGGCCTCAGTTGCCGTAAACGTCTGCCGTCCGATATCGGTTTCCACCTGCCGCGCGGCCAGACAATCAGCTCTAAGTTTATCATCCAGCAACGAGCGTATATCGTGCCGCAAGTCTTTAACCTGCAGCGCCTGATCATCATCACAAACCAGGCGGCAGTAGTCCTCAACCACCCGCAGACCTTCACGCAAACGGTTGAGATTTACATCAAGAACCCGGTAGACTCGTTTTCCCATAAGCCACCGGCCTCAACTACAATTCTGTAACATTTTCTACCAGCAGGGCCGCTTCTTCAGCTTCGGCATTAGCCGCCACCTGTTCTTTAATAAAAAGCTGATCCTCTTCACTCATACCGATTTTCATATCACGATAGCAACGCTGACCGGAACCGGCCGGAATCAGGCGGCCCATAATAACGTTCTCCTTGAGGCCGACCAGATGGTCGACCTTGCCGGCAATACTCGCCTGAGTCAGAACTTTAGTCGTCTCCTGAAATGAAGCGGCGGAGATAAAACTGTCCGTACTCAGTGAAGCCTTGGTAATCCCCAGGAATAGGGGCTCACCAACAGCCGGCTGCAGGCCTTCGGCCACAGCTTTGCGATTACCCTCTTCAAAGACACCCTTCTCAATCGTTTCATCGACCAGGAATGGACTCTCGCCCGGCTCAACGACTTTAATCCGTCTCAGCATCTGGCGGACAATGACCTCAATATGTTTATCATTGATGCCAACACCTTGCAGGCGATAGACCTCCTGAACCTCATTAACAATATATTTTGCGAGTTCCTTGACCCCGAGCACCCGCAGAATATCGTGCGGATCAACCGAACCATCGACCAGAGGCTCACCAACAGTAACAACGTCGCCCTCATGAACAATCAGATATTTACCCTTGGGAATCAACTGCTCAACCGGATCACCGATTTCAGGAGTGAGAATAACCCGTTGCTTGCCTTTAACCATTTTACCCAGAGAAACTACGCCTTCGATCTCAGCAATAACCGCAATCTCTTTCGGTTTACGGGCCTCAAAAAGCTCTGCAACCCGAGGCAGACCACCAGTGATATCCTTAGTTTTTGTGGTATCACGAGGTTTGGTAGCAATAATATCACCGGCCAAAACCTCTTCCCCCTCGGCCACCATAATATGAACCCCGGGAGAAAAATAGTAACGCGCATCGCCACGACCAACCTTCAAAGTCCGGTTTTTCTCATCTTTAATCGAAATTCTGGGTCTTAAGTCGGCGTTTCGCGACTCACCTACAACCCGTCTCGACATACCGGTTTGCTGATCAACCTGTTCAGAAAAGGTGACCCCTTCAATAACGTCACCATATTTGACCCGGCCGCTGATTGCGGTAATTGTGGGAATTGAGAAGGGATCCCACTCTGTCAAGAGTTGGCCCGGTTTTATCTCATCACCTTCCTCAACCATTAACTGGGCCCCGAATACTACCTTGCTGCGCTCTTTGACATCACCCTTGGCGTCAGTAATCACAATCTCACCATTACGGTTCATGGCGACCAGCTTACCATCGCGGTTACGAACCGTATCGAGTTTGACAAATTTGACCAGACCGCCGAGCTTGGCTTCGAGTGAAGATTGTTCAACCGAACTTGAAGCGGTACCGCCGATATGGAAGGTCCGCATGGTCAACTGAGTACCGGGTTCACCGATTGACTGGGCCGCGATAACACCGACCGATTCACCGATATTAACAACCCGGCCCCGGGCCAGATCCCGGCCGTAACAGTAGGCACAGATTCCCTTTTTAGACTGACAGGTAAGAACCGAACGGATTCGAACCCGGTCAATCCCGGAAACATCAATCTCTTTAGCTATATCCTCGGTTATCTCATAGTCGGCTTCAACAATAATCTCGCCGGTAAGCGGTGAGATTATGTCTTCTTGAGCCACCCGGCCAAGCACTCGGGAGGCCACACTTTCAATCACCTCACCCCCTTCAGTCAGCGGGGTTACGTAGATTCCGTCCAGAGTACCACAATCAATCTCGGAAACCACCGCATCCTGAGCAACATCAACCAGACGCCGGGTCAAATAACCGGAGTTAGCGGTTTTCAAAGCCGTATCGGCCAGACCTTTACGGGCTCCGTGAGTTGAAACAAAATACTGCAGCACATTCAAACCTTCACGAAAGTTAGCAATAATCGGGTTCTCAATAATTTCACCCGATGGTTTCGCCATCAGACCCCGCATCCCGGCTAACTGACGAATCTGCTGCTGGCTTCCACGAGCTCCGGAATCGGCCATCATAAAAACAGAATTAAATGACTTGACTTCTTGAAGCTTACCGGACTCATCAGCCATCATCTCTTTACTGATGGTCTCCATCATCTCATTGGCAACTTCGTCAGTGGTTTTGGACCATATATCAACCAGCTTGTTATAACGCTCGCCGGATGTGATCAGACCACTATTAATCTGCCGTTCGATCTCAAGTACCTTTTCGGTCGCAGCTTCAATCAGAGCACCCTTCGAATCCGGAATTTCAAGATCATCAATACCGATTGAGATACCCGCCTGAGTTGCAATTTGGAAACCCAGATCCTTAATCTGGTCGGCAAAGATAACTGTTTTTTTATCACCGGCTTTGAGGTAGATATCCTCAAAAAGTCTGGAGATGATCTTTTTGGTCAAAGTTTCATTGTAGAAAGAGAACGGAATTTCATCTGGTACGATCTCATGGAGAAGAACTCGGCCAACGGTTGTTTCAACCAGCTCACCATCAAGCATAACTCTAACTTTGGCCTGCAGGTGAACACAACCGGCATCATAGGCAATCCGCGCCTCTGTCGGCGAGCTAAAAATGCTGCCGGCACCCAGTGCGAACGGCCGCTCACGAGTCAACCAGTAGATACCTAAAACAATATCCTGAGTCGGAATAATCACCGGCCGACCATTGGCCGGAGAGAGGATATTATTGGTCGACATCATCAGCACCCGGGCCTCGGTCTGAGCCTCAATCGACAACGGTACATGCACCGCCATCTGGTCGCCGTCAAAGTCGGCATTATAGGCACTGCAGACCAGCGGATGCAGGCGAATTGCCTTACCCTCACTTAAGACCGGTTCAAAAGCCTGAATCCCCAACCGATGCAGGGTCGGGGCCCGGTTGAGCAGAACCGGATGCTCGGTAATCACCTCTTCCAGGAGAGCCCAGACCTCAGATTTCTCAAGCTCAACCATCTTCTTGGCACTTTTGATGGTAGTCACATAGTTACGTTCAAGCAGTTTGTTGTAGATAAAAGGCTTAAAAAGTTCCAGGGCCATCTTCTTCGGCAGGCCGCATTGATGCAG
>JAGGTT010000093.1 GCA_021163565.1 Candidatus Tharpella sp. | reverse complement strand
TTTCTCTACATCATTGCCGGCCCAGTACTCACATTTTTCCCTCATACCGGCCTCTTGATTCAGGCCCTGTTTACCGCGGTTCTCTTTTCCGCAATCTATACAATTCATACTAAGAACCGGCTGAAGTGGACCGCCCTTGGAGTGCTGGTTCTAACCACTATCTTGCTCTGGGGCAATATTTTTGGTCTGATCCAGAGCAGCACCTTGGTAATTGATGGCCTCCTGGTACTCTACCTGGGAATGATGGTCGCTTCTTTCAGCCACCATATCTTCACCTCCAAACAAGTTGATGTGGAATTGATTTCAGCCGCTCTCTGCCTCTATCTTCTGCTCGCCATGCTCTGGACTTCACTATTTACGCTCCTGGAAGGTTTTATGCCCGGCTCCTTTGCCGGTTCCGGGCTGGCCCAGGCCGAAACCATCAGAGAATACCACCAATATTTCAGTTATTTAAGCTTTGTCACCATAACCACCTTAGGTTACGGTGACATCACACCACAAACCCCGCTAGCAATGACCCTCTGTCAGATCGAAGCCATCCTGGGACAATTCTTTATTGCGGTCCTGGTTGCCCGGCTGGTCGGAATCCAGGTAGCCCAAAGCTTTACCAAAAGAAAGCAGTAGCATAAAGAGAATATCCATATACCTTGACTTGAAACATTGCGTTCCCAATATAGCTTCACCAGATTTTAGATTTATTGCTGCAGCAATTTTAGCAGGATTTGAAACAGATGATCAACGATCCGGAGCAAATTAATTTAGACCAGGTTATGGCTTGCCTCGGCTGCGACCTGTTGCTTGAAAGCCAAGCGGTTGAACCGGGCAAGAAACTCTGCTGCCCCCGCTGCGGTGAAACCCTCAAAGATCCGCAACCTGATTCAATCAATCACACTCTGGCTCTGACCCTGACCGGGCTCCTACTCTTTCCCTTCGCCATCTTCATGCCGATCATGACCCTTGACACCATGGGGCTCGAAAACAGCGGTAACATCTTTGATGAAGTCATCGCGACCTGGTCTTCGGGCTACTGGTTTATCGCCATACTTATAGCCTTGACCACGATCATCTTTCCCCTGGCAAAGCTGGCACTGCTCTTTCTGATTGCTTTAAATCTCAAATTGAAACGTTATCATAGTTCTCTACACCTGTTGATGCGCAGCTATGTTCATCTTGATGAGTGGGGTATGCTTGAAGTCTTCATGATCGGCATTCTGGTAACCATCATCAAGATGCACCACATGGCCCATATCCACTACGATACCGGCCTCTTCTGTTTTGTCGGACTCTTAGCTGCGACTTTGGGATCCTCAATGATGATGGATAAAGATGAGTTCTGGAATCTGATTGAAAACGGCGAACTTAACGGTGAGCTTGAATGATTAATCCGGGAGATGATCTAACTGCAAAAACCGCCGGTCTGGCCATCTGCCATGACTGCCATAAACTGGTTCCCGCAATCGGGAAACAGGCTTTGCCTTCATGTCCCCGCTGCGGCGCCGCAATCCATCTGCGCAAACCTGACAGTATCAACCGGACCTGGGCCCTGGTACTATCCTCTCTGATACTCTCATTTCCGGCCAATATACTACCAATTATGGAGGTCGATTTCCTCGGGACGATTGAGGCCTCAACCATCATGGACGGAATTATCTATTTTTTTCAGGAAGGCTCTTACGGCATCGGGCTGGTGATTTTAACCGCCAGTATCCTGGTCCCCTGTTTCAAGATCATCGGCCTGATCCTGATTTTACTCTCCATCCGCTATCGCTGGCAAAGCTGGATGCGCCACAAAATGATACTCTTTCGCATAATTGAATTTATCGGCCGCTGGTCAATGCTCGATATATTTGTCATCGCACTCCTGCAGGTACTGGTCAATTTTGGCAGTCTCACCACCATCTCTGCAACAACCGCCGTACCCTACTTTGCCGGAGTTGTCCTGTGCACAATGTTTGCGGCGATTACTTTTGACCCCAGACTACTCTGGGATAATTAAAAATAAAGGTCACCACTATGCAAAAGACCGTGCTAAAAAAGAAAAAAGGGATCTCACCCATCTGGATTCTACCAATTGTTGCCTTGATGATTGGCGGCTGGTTGATCTACACAAGCTATCGTGATGCCGGCATCAACATTGTCGTTCACTTTCCCAATGCTGAAGGCATTACGACCGGCAAAACCAAAGTTGTCTACAAAGGGATTACAATAGGTGTCGTACGCGATATTGAGATAAGCCCGGATATTAGCAATGTTGCCCTGCATCTCGAAATGGATCGCAAGGTTAAAGCCGGCCTGGTAGAGGACACCAAATTCTGGATCGTCAAACCGGAGGTTTCAGCCGGCCGGATCAGTGGCCTGGGCACTCTCCTCTCAGGCAGTTATATCGATGTACAAAGAGGTGTCTCAAAGGTGGAATGCCGTGAATTCACAGCTCTTTCTGAAGTCCCTCCGGTACAACTTGATGCCCCCGGTCTCCATATAAAATTGACCGCGGGAAATCTCGGCTCAATCCAACGTAACACCCAAATCTACCACAAAAACATCCCCATTGGCTCAGTCCAGGGCTACACTCTGGATGAAGCCCATAACCGGGTTGTTATTGATGCTTTTATTGAACCCAACTACCAGCACCTGATTAAAACTAAAACCCGCTTCTGGAACAGTAGCGGAATTAATTTCAAAGGTGGACTCTCGGGCTTTAAGTTCCGCATGGAGAGCCTGGCGACTTTAGTTTATGGTGGCATCAGTCTCTATACGCCAAAATATCAAAGCCTGAGTCCGGTTGCGAAAAATGGCCGTGTATTCCAACTCTACGATGAGTTTGACGATGCTCAATTCGGTCTTAAAATGACCCTGCAGCTATCCAGTGCCAGCGGTATTGAAGCAGAAATAACCAAAGTCATGTATCGCGGATTTAAGGCAGGAGTGGTAACCGAGGTTGATTTTGATGAGGACAAAAAAACGATTACGGCCCATATCAATATCGACCCCCAGGCTGAATTTATCCTGCGTGAAGGGACTCGTTTCTGGGTTGTCGAGCCCCAGGTTTCGATTAATGACGTGCGCAACTTAGACACCCTGTTAAAAGGCTCTTACATCGCGTTTGAACCGGGGGATGGAATCTATCTTGACTATTTTGTTGCCGAGGAAGCCCCCAAAGCCAAAAAAATAATACGGCCGGGGAAATATTTTTCCCTGCTCGCAGAAAACTCCAGTTCATTTTCGATTGCCGCCCCGGTTATCTATCGCAAACTTCAGGTTGGGGAGATAACTGACTTCGAGCTTGAGCCCGACGGCAAAAAGGTCCGAGCTGAGATCTTTATCGAAGAAAAATACAGCCACTTGATAAAAAATACCACAATCTTCTGGAAAGCCGGAGGCCTGAAAATAGATGCCAGTCTCGACGGCATCAAGATTGAAAGTGAAACCTTGACTACCATGCTTGCCGGCGGCATCTCCTTTACCAACCCTGATCCGCAAAAAAGCCCGAACGCCACTGAACACCAGATTTTTAAAGTCCACGGAAGTTTTCAAGACGCGATTAAATGCTCTCCCGTGTTGCAAGACCATGGCATCACAGTACAATTGCAAGCCGCCAGTGCCAAATCTTTTACAATTGGCTCACCAATTCTATACAAGCATATTGAGGTTGGTACAGTGACCGATATCATTCTCGAAGAAAACGGTCAAAATCTCCTGCTCGATATCTTTATTAAAAATAAATACGCTCATCTTTTGCAAACCTCTTCACTTTTCTACAATATCAGCGGGATTACGGTTGAAGGCGGTCTCTCCGGGATACGCCTTGAAACCGGTTCACTGAAAAGTATTATTGCCGGGGGAATTGCTTTCTTCACGCCTGAGACTGGACCTCAAGCCTCTAAAGGGGAACAATATATCCTCTATGATAATCACCAAGATGCTCTGGATATTGACAAAACCCTGATCTCCCTTACTTTCACCAAACCTCATGGACTAAAAGAGGGGGTGGCAATTAACTACCAGGGAATAACTATCGGCAACGTTCGAGAAGTCACCTTTAATGCGGCCATGGATGCCGTGATCTGCAGCACTCTAATTGAGAAAAAAGCGGCAAAACTGTTCACCTCCGATACTAAAATCTGGCTCGTCAGTCCGGAAGTCAGCCTTGCCGGGGTTAACAATCTTGAGACCATAATCAGCGGCTCCTACATTACCTTAATACCCGGCCCCGGCGCTCCGACAACCACCCTCTCCGCCCTTGACGCCCCGCCGGCCCTGGATAAAGTTGATAACGGTTTAAATATTATTCTTGAAACCAGACACCTCGGCTCCTTGAATAAAAATTCACCCCTCTACTTCCGCCAGGTCGAAATCGGCCGCGTCACCGGCTCAAGATTATCGCCAATGGCGCAAAAAGTATGGGTTCACGTCAACATAAAAAGCCCTTATGACCGCTTGATTCGAAACAACTCAAAATTCTGGAACAGTAGCGGAATTAATGTCAAGGCGGGACTCTTCTCCGGGGTTAAAATCACCACTGAGTCCCTCGAAACGATTATGATCGGGGGACTCTCCCTGGCCACACCGGAAGGGGAGGAGATGGGCTCGAAGGTCGCCAATGGACACCATTTTATTCTCCATGACGAATTAAATGAGTGCTGGCTTGAATGGCAACCACAGATTTCACTTGATTAAGGTGTAGCTCGCAAAGATGACGGTCACACTTTACCTGAGGTGTTAGAGCTTTGCTTTCGATGTTTTTTAGTCAGACTTTCCAGCTGCTAGCGTTGCCTGGAGTTTTAACATAGGACGAAAACATCAAAAACCGGGTTCTTCACGACTGACTAGATAGATTCATCATTCTAACAAGAGTTGAAAGCCAGTAAATTCAATAGCTTTTGGATAGAATTTGTGCCTATATGATATTTATGGATTTTTTTTACGCGTTTATCATTAGGTTTGGGGAGAAATAATTTAATCATGCGAGGTGAAGTATGAGTTATGAAAATGTGATGGTCGAGATTGTAGCTGAGAATGTGGGTGAAATAACCCTGAATCGACCGAAGAGTTTGAATACATTTAGTTTGCCGTTGGCCCTGGAGTTGAATCAGGCGTTGTTGGAGCTTGATGGTCGTGATGATGTGCGCGTGGTTATTCTTAAAGGTTCGGGGA
>JAGGTT010000090.1 GCA_021163565.1 Candidatus Tharpella sp. | reverse complement strand
AGCCAGCATTCTGCCCTCAAGTGGCGTTGCTGTAATTAGACTTGGCATGTAATCAGCTGATTTAGAAGCAGGCTCACCTGCGATTGCGTAACCTGACAAGGCAGTTATTGTGACGAAAGCGATGATTACGAGTAGTTTTTTCATGGGTAAACTCCTGTTCTTTAAAAAGTTAAATAAAACTTTGAACATCACATAGGCAATGAAAACACGCGAACCGTTTGTATTATTAGCGACTACACTTCGAGCGGTCGTTAGTGATGAAGTTAAAATAGGGTTGAAGGTAACAGTTCATCGGATAAATCAAAGTGTTACATTTTACTGATACTCTATTTTAGATTGTAGAAAACCTCACGGCCCAAGTAGTTGCTCTGGGTATCGAGCTCTCTTTCAATCCGCAAAAGCTGGTTATATTTGCAGATACGGTCGGTCCGGCTGGCGGAGCCGGTTTTGATCTGGCCGGTATTTAAGGCGACGACGAGATCGGCGATGGTGGAATCCTCAGTTTCACCGGAGCGGTGCGAGACGACGGCGGTGTAGCCCGCCTTCTTGGCCATGGCGACAGTTTCCAGAGTTTCAGTCAGGGTGCCGATCTGGTTGAGTTTTATCAGGATTGAGTTCGCCGAACCCTCCTCAATGCCTCGGATAAGGCGTTTGGGGTTGGTGACAAAGAGGTCGTCTCCGACAATCTGAATCTTTTTACCAAGTTTATCCATCATTAATTTCCAACCCGCCCAGTCATCCTCATCATGACCATCTTCAATTGAGATAATCGGATATTTATCGACCATCTCGGCATAGAACGCAACCATTTCGGCCGCATCAAGAGATTTTCCTTCAGCTGCCAGGTTATATTTGCCATCTTTGTAAAAAGAGCTGGCTGCAGAATCGATGGCGATCATCATGTTTTCACCGGCTTTGTAACCGGCCTTGGTAATCGCTTCAACAATCAGTTGGAAAGGTTCTTCATTCGATTTCAAATTGGGGGCAAAGCCGCCCTCATCCCCGACCGAGGTATTGTAGCCTTTATCTTTGAGAACTTTTCTCAGGGAGTGAAAGGTTTCCGCTCCCATGCGCAGGGCTTCAGAAAAATTAGACGCTCCGACCGGCATGATCATGAATTCCTGAATGTCGACGTTGTTATCGGCGTGTTCGCCGCCGTTCAATATATTCATCATCGGTACCGGCAGCAGGTGGGCATTGATGCCGCCGATATATTGATAGAGGGGCAGGCCGACAACGTCAGCGGCAGCTTTGGCGGTTGCGATCGAAACGCCGAGCATTGCGTTAGCCCCTAAGCGGCCTTTGTTCTCGGTACCGTCCAGATCAATCAGGGTCTGATCAAGTTCACGCTGACGGGTGGCATCGAAGCCGATAATTCGGTCGGCAATCTCACCATTCACATTTTCGACTGCCTGACTCACCCCTTTACCGAGAAAACGTTCCGGATCACCGTCTCTTAGTTCAACGGCTTCGTGAATTCCGGTTGAGGCCCCGGAGGGGACTGCGGCCCGGCCGACAATTCCACTTTCAAGTGTAACTTCGACCTCGACCGTTGGGTTGCCACGTGAATCAAGAATCTCCAGAGCTTCGACATCAACAATAAATGACATTTGTTTCTCCTTTTGTGCGAAAAATGAAAAAATACCTGCTTAAAAAGTCGGAACTGTCAGGTTAGAAACTTGCATTAAATATCAGGGATATCGGGTTGCGGCGGTTTCTCCGGAAAGCCCGGTTAAAAAGTGGTGCCTTTGGGGACGACGACAATACCTTCGGGTGAAACCGGAAATCTTTGCTGATCTTTTTTCCGATCATAGCCGATCTCAGTACCCGGAGGGACATGGACTCCCTTATCAATGATAGTGTTGCGGATTCTGGCATTGCGGCCGATTTCAACATTGTGCATAAGAATCGATTTATGAACTTGAGCAAAACTGTGAATTCGGACACCGGGCGAGAGCACCGAGCGTTCGGCCAGGCCGCCGCTGATAATAACTCCGTTGCAGACGAGTGAGTCTAAAGCGCGGCCGACTCGGTGTTCAGGAACATTGGCAAAGACAAACTTTGCCGGCGGCATCTGCGACTGGTAGGTGCGCAGGGGCCAGTCGGTATCGTATAAATTAAATTCGGGGTCGACTCCGGCCAGGCTGATATTGGCTTCCCAGAAGGCATCAATGGTGCCGACATCACGCCAGTAGGCGGCATCTTTTTTATCACTGTCGGTTCCGAACGGGTAAGCGAAGACCCTCTCCTTCGGGTAGAGAGCCGGGATAATGTCATTGCCGAAATCGTGGCTGCTGTCAGGGTCTGAGGCATCGGTCTGCAAAAGGTTTTTCATGAGTTCATAATTGAAGATATAGATTCCCATTGAAGCGTAAGCTTTATCGGGCCTGCCCGGAATATGCTTGGGCTCTTTCGGCTTTTCCTGAAAGCCGATTACCCGCTGGCTTTCATCAACCTCAAGAATACCGAGGCCGCCGGCATCAGCTTTATCGACGGTAATGGCCGAGATCGTTAAAGCGGCGTTATTGGCCTCGTGAAAGGCCAGCATCTTACCGTAATCCATCTTGTAGATATGGTCTCCGGCGAGAATCAGCACCGCTTTCGGTTTGATAATATCGATTGAGTAGAGGTTCTGGTAGATGGCATCGGCAGTACCCTGATACCAGCTGTCACCAACCCGCATCTGGGGCGGTATTTCATAAATGAATTCACCGAGTTCGGGGTTGAAGATGCTCCAGCCCGCGGCCAGATGGCGGGAGGTTGAGCCGGATTTATATTGAGTTAAAACAATGATTTTACGGATGTGGGAGTTGAGGCAGTTGCTGAGAGTGAAATCGATTATCCGGTATTGACCGGCGAAAGGGACTGCAGGTTTGGCGCGATCCTGCGTTAAAGGGTTCAGGCGGCGGCCTTCACCGCCGGCCAGGACAACCGCAAGCAGGT
>JAGGTT010000218.1 GCA_021163565.1 Candidatus Tharpella sp. | reverse complement strand
GTGCCTGGCTCAGCCGGGCTCCTGAACCGGTAGCCCGGCTGCTTGGTTTCTGTTTGATCCCCCAGGCCGGGGTCGCGATTGGTCTGGTAGTCGCAATTCAGGAAAATCCTCATTTAGCCCCCTATGAAGCTACTGTAACCGCGATTATTCTGGCTTCTATCGTCGTCAGTGAACTGATCGGCCCGGTGCTGCTGAAAGAGGTTCTTAAGCGGGCCGGCGAGGTCGGCAAGGCTGGGCATCTACTCTTCGGAATTGTCGGTCGGGATGCAGTGGCGCTTGATTTCAAGGCGGTTGACAAGTGGGAACTGCTTAAAGAGATGGTCGATTTTGCGGCCGTAACCTATACTCTTCCACCAGAATCGCGTGAATCCCTGCTCTACTCTGTGATCGAGCGGGAACGTTCACTAAGTACCGGTCTGGGAAAGGGGGTGGCCATTCCCCACGGAGTTTTGGATAAGGGTCTGGTTGCTGAAGATCAATGTATTATGGGGGTTATGGCGGTGATCAGGGAGGGGGTTGATTTCAACTCTCTGGATGGTGAGAAGGCCCGAGTGGTTATTCTGATGATTATTCCGGAGCACTGTTTCGAGTATCATTTGCAAACTTTAGCCGCAATCTCCAAGGTTTTCAGCCGTAAGGAGATGACGGATCGGGTGGTTGCCGCCGCGACCGCCAATGATATCTACCATCTGATTTTTGCCGAAGAACACAACGAACTGGTTATTTAGTGCAGGCAATACCCGCATTAGGACTCAATTTTTCGATGATTTCATCTCCTTTCAGGGCGATGCGGTATAAGGTCGAAAGGGCGACATCAAGAGCATTTTCATCGATATCAAAAAGCGAGCTGTGGAGCGGGTGGATGATTCCCTGTTTTTGGTTGCCGCAGCCGAAAAAGAGGTAGCAGCCGGGAACCTGCTGTGCAAAACGGGCAAAATCTTCACCTCCGAGAAGTGGCGGGCTGTTGTCTTCAAAATGGGTTATCAATTGATTGTCAGCTAGAATATCAACCATCAGTTCGCAAAGACGGGGATCATTTTTTAAGGCCGGCGCAACTTCGCCGATTGTAATTTCGGCTTCAGCCCCGAAGGCTTGCGGCAGTTCAGTAACAATTCGTTGCAGGGCGTCGTGCAGACGCTGATGCTGTTCCTGGGAGAGCGAACGGATAGTCCCGGTCATAACGACCTGGCTGGCAATGATGTTGGAGACGGTGCCGCCGTTGATGGTGCCGATCGAAATCAGAGCCGGGTCAATGGGGTTAAGATTCTTGCAGATCAAATGGTTGAAGGCTAAAATCAGCTGAGCCGTCACTTGAATCGCGTCGATTGATTTCTCCGGCATACAGGCGTGGGCGGAGCGCCCTTTGATCGTAATTGTGAAATGTTCTGTTGCGGCCATAAAGGCCTGTCGGTGGAGCCGGGCTGAACCTGATTCCATTTCCGGAAAGAAGTGAAAACCGAAGATTGCCGCCGGCGGGCTTCTGAAAAGACCCTCTTGGAGCATCGCCGCCGCTCCCTGACCGTTCTCTTCGGCCGGCTGAAAAATGAATTTGACCGGGGTCTGCAGAGCCTGCTGATTTTCCTTAAGGGCTGCGGCCAGTCCGAGCAGGGTGGCGGCATGCGCATCGTGGGCACAGGCGTGCATGACTCCGGGATTGTTTGAGGCATAGCCGGTAGTTTTATGGTCGTCCAGTGGCAGGGCATCAAAATCGGCCCGAAAAGCGATCTCCTTTTTCCGGTTGTCGGAGTTGTCACCGATGCCGGCAACAATGCCGTGGCCGCCCAAATTTGACTGGTGTTCAATGCCGTATTCAGTTAGTATCCGGCTGATGAAGCGGGCACTTTCAATCTCACGGCCCGAAAGTTCCGGGTGGCGGTGAAGATGGCGGCGCCATTTTCGGATAAGCGGGGAAAATTTACGGCAGCAGGATTCGATGTTGTCCATGTAGAGAATCTCCGAACTTGGGACTGAAATAGTAACTTGCGGGTTTTAAGTCCGCGTTTATTTTTAATTTGGACATAGTAGTCGAGTTTGTCCGGGTGGTCAAGAACGTAAGCTATGGGTAGACGCCGGGAAAATAGAGATTCTAATCGCAGTAATCGTAAGCGGTCTGCAAACGAGCGCCTGCAGGCGACGTTTGATCTTTTGAATGACCACCGTAACGATATCTTCGATAGTCGCCGCCCCCGGTACCGGGGCAATGGTGAGTCGGCCCCGAAGCAGTTGAGCGTTAAACGGGATCGGGATATTTTCTGCGAGTGTGTGCGCCGTGACTATGCTTATCTCAAGGCGCAGAAATTTGCCGTCGAGTCGGAGTTTTCGGCCCGGGTTCTGCCGCAATCCGTACTCGGCCGGGCGCAGAACGGGCATGGTTGGTTCGCGGCCCCGGACGGGCAGCCGCTGCTTTTTGGTGATGCCACTTTTGATAGGGTTTGCTCGGTCCTCGAAGAACTTGATCCGCAACTTGGTCATCTATTGATAAGAGGCTGGCGCAATCATCAGATCGGGCGTCTGGTAAATCATCTTGAAAAACATTTTACTGATCCTTTTATCGCTTTAGAAGATGAGTCCGGCCCGCTTTTTGGGATCGATTTTTTTCGTGGACGTCAAGTTGAGACCGAGCAGTTTATCAAGGGCCTTGTCCTGGCCGGGCAGATGGATGACCCTGACTGCCGCCGGCGTTCACTGGCGTTGCTGCCTTTTGCTTTTAATGATTATGAACTTGAGTTAGGTTACGGCGGTCAGGAAGTTGTGTCTGCGGCCCGGCTCGATAAACTTGGTTTTGGTGATACCGGAGCCCGTGCTTTCAGCTCGGTTGAACGTCGAATGCTGGTTGAACTCGGGGTGATTTTTACGGAGTCGAAAACTTACACCTATCCGGAGTTTGATCAAGCCTATTTTCGGCGTTCACTCGGCGATGGGGTTTGTGATGACCTGGCCCTGCTCTATATTGGCCGGAGTTACGGTTTTGATGCTATGTTAGGGGCCTTTCTGAGTGACGCGGTTGATACTTACGATAAATTTCTCTTGCAATGCCGGCCTGGAGGGATGGATGGTTATCTGGTTAATAAACTTTTTTCACTGGCCTGGCAGAAATATGGAGCCCCGCCGGTAAGCGAGGATGAGACTTCGCGTTTGATAAATTTCGCCGCCAAACGAAATCATCCAGTTACCAGGTTGAGCTCTTCGCATCGTCGTCTGGTTCAATATGAACGCGGCAGTGACTTGCCGACCCTGTTGCAACACTGGAATTTCCTTGAAGGTGTACCTTTGCCCCGGATCTGTTTTGGTTTCAGCCGGGAGCCGGCGGAAAAATTTTACCGAACCGCTTTTTTACGTTTTCAGGCGGCGAAACTGGCCGTTCCGGAGCCGATTTTTAACTGAAGGGTACCCTGAAAAATTGTCTTTTTGTCCAATTACTGCGTTAGGCGAAGGTTTTAATCCTCGAAATACTAAATGTATTCCTGTGGTTAAAACCTTCGCCTGCCTTGTACTTAAACAAAAATTCTAATTTTTTAAGACACCCTTTAATTTTCTTCCGGTTGAAACCGGAAATGGAGAAACATGCCGATCTATGAATTTGAAGGCCGTCGGCCGACCATCGCCAAGAGTGCTTATGTGGCCGAAACCGCGATTATCATCGGAGATGTACG